>JBASTN010000018.1:0-1546 GCA_049274915.1 Solirubrobacterales bacterium | reverse complement strand
GTTGGTAGCTGGCCTATTTCGTCCCTATTTTGTTCCCTCATAGCTACAATCTAGTGTAGCACGATACTTTATAAGTCGAAATTGATAGTCTTGATAATTTTGTCGTCAAAATCTGGAACGAATGCTGTTGAGTCGGTTTTGAGTATCAATGTTTTGTCACGAATTTTAAACACAACCACCGATCCATCGATATCTTTTGAAAGCTTTCCGTCAAATCGTTGGGCATTGAAGCCATTTGCTGTAATTGCCGAGCTACGAAGCGCCCCCTGCTTCACCTGGCCAGAATATTGCTGCAATACCTGATCGTAAGATTGGCTAACAATAGAGACCTGCAAAGCAAATTTGTTTGCTCCAGTTGAAGTTGGCGGCACCCCACCAGGATGTAAGTACGCTTGATAGCCACCAGATTTTATACCGTCACTAGCTACATATACACTCCAGGTCTTTGGGTATTTGAAATTTACCCTACCAAGATCTACCGGACCTACAAATTCAGACAAAGGATCTTTCTCTTTTTCTTCGAAATCTTTTAGATCAATCGCTTTTTGCTTTATTATGGCTGCTTTTTGGGCGTTTTCTATCTTTTGTTCTACATTGTTTTTCTGGTCATTGTAGTTAACAAGCGCCCAGATCATAACAGAGCCAAATACAAGTGCAAGCAAACCAAAAATAATACTAACTACCATGGCGCCCGTTATATAGCCGCTTTCTTTGTGAGAATAAATGTTCGTCATAATACTACCAATAGTATGCTAAAGCCCTTATGTTTGTAAAGGGAAAGATGATCTACATAATTTCAGAGCGAGGACTTATATAGAGCTAGGTATAAATTTATACAGAAACATTGGCCCCTCAGTCTTCTGTACTTTTCGTCCTTCTATTTTGAAACCATATGTAATAAAGCTGACTGTTTTGCCATGTTTGTTTACATGATTTTGTAACTTTTTTTCAAGTTTTTTCATATATCTGCCGTTTAAAAACGTATATACAACTGTTGTGTCCGCTGGTAGTGCCTTGTGCCAGAAATTACCAAAATGAATAGCTATATTTTTTTGCTTGCGACTTAGTATTTTAGACACCGCCCACTGCCAAGGACCAAGCTCAAAGCCTACGGCACGAGTACATTTGCGAGCAGCTGCCCGCAAAACTACTCCATCACCTGACCCCACGTCTACAAATACATCACTTTTTTTAAGTGGATATATTTTCATAATATCAATAACTTGTTTTTTCATAGTTGGCACATATGGCGCGCCAAAAAAAGTAACGAAACCAACAGAGATAATCAGCAGTCCGACTACCCAAAAAATAATCTCAAACATCAAATTTCTTTTTGATAACTTCTATCTTATTCTTAGCTGTCTTCAGCTCTTTGCCTATATCGTCGGCCAATTTTTCAGCTTCTTCAAACTTTGCCAGGGCTTGATCTATTTCTATGTCATCTTGCTCAAACCAAGTAACAAGCTCGTCCAGCTCAGATAATTTTTCCTTAATTGTGTTATTTTTGGTCATTTGTAATTACTCCTGCCTTTATTATATTTTTGCT
>JBASTN010000017.1:0-23499 GCA_049274915.1 Solirubrobacterales bacterium | reverse complement strand
ACGTCGAAGCCGTTGCGGGCCTGGCTGAGTTCGTTGTCCTGCGACCAGATTGTGATCGATCCGCGCGGTGTCTGGCACGAGCCGAGCCGAATTGCGGCGCAGATTTGGCAGGCGGATCCACTGGCGGTGTTTAGTAACGCGGTGACCGCTGGGTTGCCAGCGAGTGCGGCCGCAGGGTGGCTAAGCGCCTGGCGAGTGCTGGAGACCGCGACCCAGACCGCAATCGACAACGCCTTGGAGGACGAGCCCTTTCCGTTCGAGCCGGCGGTGTATCGATCAGTGCTCAGCGGGCTAGAGGGCGGCGCGACGGTGTTTGTTTCGTCGTCGATGCCGGTGCGAGATGTCGAGACTTTTTTCGGACCAGGGCGCGACGACGTCCGATTTCTTGCCAACCGTGGAGCCAACGGGATTGACGGGGTGGTCTCGTCGGCGCTCGGCGCGGCGGCGGCGTATGACTGTGACCGCGTGATTCTGTTGGCCGGGGATCTGACCGTTCTGTACGACGTCGGCGCGCTGGCCGTGGCGAAACGCCACAACATCGACCTGACGATCGTCTGCATCGACAATGACGGCGGCGGGATCTTCTCGTTCCTGCCGATCGCAGATCACGAGGAGCACTTTGAGGACAAGATTGCGGCACCGAGCGGCGTTGAGCTGCGCGCCGTGGTTGAGGCGTTCGGAATGGCGTACGTGGCGCCGGCGAACGCTCAGCAGCTCGCGCAGGCCGTGGAGCGGCCCGGCTTCGTGCATCTGAAGACCGACCGCGCCGAGAACCGCGCAGGTCACGAACGCGTCGTCGCGGCAGTCCTCGAATCGGTCGGCGCCGCGCTGTCCGAAACCGGCGCGCTGCACTAACTACAGCGGGGTCAGCAGAACGACAGGACCGGCAGCAGCGCTTCGAGCTTGGTTTCGGTTTCGGCTAGCTCGGTAGCTGGGTCGGAGTCGGCGACGATGCCGGCGCCGACGAACAGGCGGGCGCTGGCGCCTTCGATCAAGGCGCTACGCAGAGCCACGTGGAATTCTCCATCTTCGAGCTGGTCCATCCAACCCACGCCACCCGCGTACCAGCCACGATCGAACCCCTCAAGCGATCTGATCGCACCGCCCGCGACCGGCCAGGGCTCTCCGCCAACCGCTGGGGTCGGATGCAGCATGCCGGCGAGCTCGATCGCGGGGTGTGGTTCTGTCAGCTGGGCGCGAATCGGCGTCGCTAGGTGCTGAATGTTCTTCACCTTGATCAATTCGGGGCGCTCGCCGACAGCCACCCACGCCGACAACCGGCCGAGGGTCCGCTCGATTCTTCGCACCACGATGACGTGTTCGAGATTGTCCTTGACGCTCGTAAGCAACCGCGAACCAAGGTGTTCGTCCATCTCCGGATCGGCCGCGCGCCGGGCCGACCCGGCCAACGCCATCGTCGAGGCACGACGTCCCTCGCGACGAATCAGCAGCTCCGGCGACGCACCGATAAACGCACTTTCGGCGCGGCCGATCGCGAAGGTCGTGCATTCAGGGAACCGCTCTCGCAGTGTGCGCAGTGCGCTCCACACGTCGATCGCGCTACCGCGGCGCAGCAGCACCTCACGTGCGAGCACGACTTTTTCAAGTTCGCCCGCACCGATCATCTCGGTCGCGCGCGACACAGCGTGTTCGTAGTGCTCCGGCGCGGCTGTTGCCGAAACCGATCCGTCACCTCCGTCGCCGGTGCCGCTCGGCAGGGGCAATTCGCGATCAAGCGCAATCCGCTCGATCAGTCGCTCGACCCTTGCGAGCAGATCCGCCGCCTGATCGTCCGGCTGAACCTGAACGTTGATCGTCATCCGCGCCGCAGGCCGTGCCCCACCCCGGCGGACAATCGCCACTTGCGGCAGCACCAACTCGGCCGACGGCAGCTCGCGCCAGGCATCCGCGTGCGGTCCGTCGTCGTAAAAGGAGAATCCGCCGATCCAGGTGGTTCCGGCGCCGGAGGGTGCGTCGGGGTCGTCGGCGAGGTCGTCAACTTCTGCACCATCCAGCGCGGTCGCACACTGCGCGGCAAGCGAGTCGAACCGCCCCGGGCCAACAGCGCGCACCCGCGCCGCTACTCCTAGTGACGCCGCAGCGCGCTGCGATCGTGCGGGCTGCTCGAAGACGCTCCAGACCTCCCCCGCCTCGCGGGCCAACGCGACACGCGCGAGAGGATCTATCCCTGGTGACACAGGCACGGTTACCCCAGCCACCACTGCACTCCCGCGCAATCGCGCCTTACCAACTGCGGCATCCACCCGCGACGCAAGCCGCGAGTACGCGACAGGACCAAATCCAGACTCAACCTCCGCAGCGGCCGTGCGGTCACGTGCGCGACCGCCGGTGCGGCGCGAACGAGACCACAAAGGCATGCTTTAGATCCTAGGTCTCGGCGCGGCCGCGCTGAACAGCGATTTCGCCGGTGCGGACCATCTCGATCAAACCGAAGGGCCTGACGAGCTGCTCGAAGCCCTCGATCTTCTCCTCCGAACCTGTGATCTCCACCGTGATCGAGCGGCGCGCGACGTCAACGACGCGGCCTTGGAAGATCTCGGTCAACTGGACGATCTCCTGACGCACGTGGGCGTCGGCGTCGACCTTGAACAGTGCGAGCTCGCGCGCGATCGACTCGGTCGGCTCGAGGTCGCGGATCTTCAGGACATGGACCAGCTTGTGCAGCTGTTTGGTGACTTGGTCGATTGGGTGCTCGGCGCCGTCGATCGTCATCGTGATACGCGAGATCGCCTCGTCGTCGGTGGGACCGACAGCCAGCGTGTTGATGTTGTAACCGCGGCGCGCGAACAGACCAGAGATACGTGCGAGCACGCCCGGTTCGTTCTCGACAAGGATCGAAAGGATGTGCTTACGGCCCATCAAGCGGCCGCCGGTCTCCTTGAGATCTTCGAGGCGGAAGACTTCTTGTGTTCCTGGTTCACCCATCGATCAGCCCACCATGTCTCGTGCGGCCTGGCCGGCCGGAATCATCGGATACGTGTTTTCTTCCTTGGTCACGCGAACGTCCACGAGCACCGGCCCGTCTGCATCGATCGCCTCCTTGAAGGCGTCGCCGAGCTCGGACTTGTCGGTGACCTGCATGCCCTTGGCGCCGTAAGCGTCGGCGAGCTTGACCCAGTCGGGATGCTTGCCAGTGTCGACCTGGCTGTAGCGACCGTCCCAGAACAGCTCCTGCCACTGACGGACCATGCCGAGGTAGCCGTTGTTCATCAGGAATATCTTCACCGGGATGTCGTTGTCGGTGCAGGTCGCGAGCTCCTGGATGTTCATCTGCAGCGAACCGTCGCCGGCGAGGCAGATCACGAGATCGTCGGGGCAACCGACCTGAGCGCCCATCGCGGCCGGCAGGCCGAAGCCCATCGTGCCGGCGCCACCGGAGTTGATCCAGCGGCGGGGTTCAGGAAAGTCGTAGTACTGAGCCGTCCACATCTGGTGTTGACCGACGTCGGAACTGACGATCGCCTGCCCTTCAGTCACTCGCAGCATCTCTTCGATCATGAACTGCGGCTTGATCTCGGAGTCGGTGGAGTCTTCGTAGCCCAGCGGGTACTTCTCCCGCCAAGCCGTAATGCGGTCCCACCACTCGTTCATACGCGCGGGCTCGGCGTTGAGCTGCTCGTACTCGGCGGTCAGACGCGGCAGAATCTCGCGCGCGTCGCCGACGATCGGGATGTGCGCCGGGATGTTCTTGGAGATCTCGGCCGGGTCGATGTCGATGTGGATGAACTTCGCGTTCGGGGCGAACTCGGAGAGCTTGCCGGTGATACGGTCGTCGAAGCGGGCGCCGATCGCGACGATCAGGTCGGCTTCGTCCATCGCGTAGTTGGCAGCTCGGGTGCCGTGCATGCCGAGCATGCCCAACCACTGCTCATGCGGCGCCGGGAAGGCGCCGAGGCCCATCAACGTGCAGGTGACGGGGAACTTGTCAGAGAGCGCGAGGCCGCGCAGTGCTTCGGAAGCATTGGCATTGACAACTCCGCCGCCGACGTAAAGCACCGGACGCTTGGCGTTGGCCATTGCCTTTGCGGCGAGGCGGATCTGCTTGGCGTTGCCCGAAGTGTTGGGTTGGTATCCCGGCAGGTCGACCGTGTCTTGCGGTTCGTAGTCAATGTCCGCGCGCGAGAGATCCTGCGGGATGTCGACGAGCACGGGGCCTGGACGGCCGGTGCTGGCGACATGAAAAGCTTCGTGGATCGCGTTGGGGATGTTGCGCGCGTCACGCACCATGATCGAGTGCTTGACGATCGGCATCGTGATGCCGGTGATGTCGGCCTCTTGGAAGCCGTCGGTGCCGAGCAGGTCGGTGCGGACCTGACCGGTGATGAAGACCGTCGGGACCGAGTCCATCATCGCGTCGGCGATCGGCGTGACGAGATTGGTCGCGCCCGGACCGCTGGTGGCCAGCGAGACGCCGACCTTTCCGGTCGCCTTGGCGTAGCCCTCGGCTGCGTGTCCTCCGCCGGCCTCGTGGCGTACCAGGATGTGGCGGATTCCCGCGTCGTAGATCGCGTCGTAGGTCGGCAGGTTTGCCCCACCGGGTAGACCGAAGATCACTTCGACGCCCTCACGTTTGAGGCATTCCATGATCGATTCAACTGCTCGCATCTCGCGTCCCTCCTTTCGTTTTCGCCGGGATCTCCGGACAGAAACTCTGGATGCGTTCGCTTTGCGCGGGTTGCGCGCGCGGCGTCGGGCCTTTTTGGCCCTCCCGGCGGACAGGAGTCCGGACGGGGATCCCACACTCTCAATCGTCTGGTTTACACGACCGGCGCGGTACTTCGTTTCGTCGACAGTTCTTCGACAACTGCGCGACGACGGTTAAGGGGCCGTCAGCGCGCGTTCAACACAGAGTACAGCTATCGAGCCCGCTCGTGGGCCTCTGGGATGACGAGCTCATCGGGGTACTCGATGTCTTCGCCGCAGCGCATGCAGACCTGCGCGGTGATCGGCAGAAGCTTGGCGCAGCGCGGACACTCGCGGCGCGGGTCCTGACGCTCGTCACGGCTGAGAATCGCAGCCGTCAGGCCGATGAACGGCAGGATGAAACCGATCACGAACCAGAGCGGGAACGACATGCCCTTGCGGCGCCCGACGACGCCGGTGATCGCACCGAGGACGGTTGGAATCAGCAGATATTGCACGTGCCGAACAATAGGCCGTCCCGGTGGCCGGCCCGTCGGGGAAGTCGGGCCGACCAGCAACCGGGATGATCGTGCGTGTCTTTCGGGGTTTCCGTGGCCGAGCGTTGATTGGAACCGACGGCGGGGGCAGGCCGGCACCAAACGTGCCAGATCGACAGCGGATCTAGCTACTTATCTACCACGTTTGGGCTATGTCACGCGGTGCGCTTCGCCTGTGATCGAGCGGTTGCAGACCGGGCTAAAGCTCGAGCTTTTCGCGCACGATGCGCGTGACTTCGCCGCCGTCGGCGCGTCCCTGAGTCTGCTTCATCACGAAACCGATGATCGCGCCGATCGCCTTGTCTTTGCCGCCCTTGAGCTGTTCGACGGCCTGCGGGTTGGCCTCGAGCGCCGCTTCGACAATGCCGGCGAGTTCATCGGAGTCGCCGATCGCGGCCAGGCCTTCGGACTCAACGATCGCGTCAGGGTCTCCCCCGCCTTCGACCAACTTGTCGAGCACCGTCTTCGCGCCGGCGTTGGTGACCTTCTTCTCAGTCACAAGCGCCACGACGCGCGCAAGCGCCTCAGGAGTGACATTTGAATCCGCCGGGTCGTCTTCGGCCCCGATACGAGCCACTAGCTCGCCGGTTACCCAATCGCCCACGCGCTTGACGTCGGCGCCGTCACCGGCCGCGGCGAGGGTCGCTTCGAAGTAGGCGCCGATCTCGGATCGGAATGCGAGAAACCGCGCGGTGTCGGCGGCGAGGCCGAGTTCTGTCTCGTAACGCTCCGCCTTTTGCATCGGCAACTCGGGCAACGACGCGCGCACTTCTTCAATCAATTCGGCGGATGGCACCACGGGCACGAGGTCCGGCTCGGGGAAGTAGCGGTAGTCGTGCGCCTCTTCCTTGGATCGCAACGAGGTGAGCGAACCGCTCGACGGGTCAAAGTGCAGGGTCTCTTGGATGACCGATCCGCCGGCCTCGACGAGCGCCGTCTGACGGACGATCTCTGCGTCGATGCCGCGCTCGATAAAGCGGAAGGAGTTCATGTTCTTCAGCTCGGTCTTGGTGCCCAGTTCGGCCTGCCCGAATGGACGGATCGAGATGTTGGCGTCGCAGCGCAGTGAGCCTTCTTCCATGTTCACGTCGCTGATTCCGAGCTGCTTGATCGTCGCGCGCAACAGCTGCAGCCACTCGCGGGCCTGTGCGCCGGAGTGGATATCCGGCTCGGTGACGATCTCGACCAGCGGCGTTCCGCCGCGGTTGTAGTCGACGACGGTTCGGCCGGCACCGTGAATGCGCCCGGAGTCGCCGACGTGGATGTTCTTGGCCGCATCCTCCTCCATGTGGGCGCGATGGATGCGCACCCCGGCGAGTTGACCTTCGGAACAGATCGGTACGTCGAACTGACTGATTTGGTAGCCCTTGGGCAGGTCCGGATAGAAGTAGTTCTTGCGATGGAACATCGAGCGCGGGGCGATCGAGCAGCCGAGCGCGAGGCCCGCGGCGATCGCGTACTTCACTGCCATCTCGTTGGCGACGGGCAGTGTTCCGGGGTGACCGAGGCAGACCGGGCAGGTCAGCGTGTTGGGCTCGGCACCGAACTGCAGCTTGCAGCCGCAGAACATCTTCGTGTGCGTGGCCAGCTGGACGTGGATCTCCAGACCGATGACCGCTTCGTACTTGCCGGGGTTCATCGCTATGCCCCCGTGATCCACGGGCCGGGCGCGAACGCTGTCGCCCGCTCGAAGGCGAGCGCCGCGTCGAGCAGCTTGTTCTCGGAGTACGCGGCACCGATCATCTGGATGCCGACTGGCAGAGCGCCGACGTCACCGGATGCGGCCACGCTGGCACCGTCTGGCGTCGCGAGACCGGCAGGCAGCGAGATCGCCGGGATGCCGGCCAACGAAGCCGGCACAGTGAAGAGATCGGAGAGATACATCGCCAGCGGATCGTCGGTGCGCTCGCCGATCTCGAATGCGACTGTCGGTGAGGTCGGTGTGAGAATTAAGTCGCAGGAAGCGAACGACCGTTTGAAATCGTCGGCAATCTTCGTGCGCACGAGCTGGGCACGTCCGTAGTACGCGTCGTAGTAGCCCGACGAGAGCGCGTAGGTGCCGAGCATGATCCGGCGCTTGACCTCGTCGCCGAAGCCGTCCCCGCGGGTGTTCTCGTACATCTCGGTGAGACCGTCGCCCTGGCCGCGATAGCCGAAGCGAACTCCGTCGAAGCGCGCGAGGTTTGCGCTGGCTTCTGCAGGGGCGATCAGGTAGTACGCCGAGAGACCGTGCTCAGAGTGCGGCAGTTCGACGTCGACGATCACGCCACCGAGTGACTCGATGCGCTTGACCGACTCGTCGAAGATTGCCTTGACGGCCGGTTGGACGCCGGACCAATCGATTGTGCTGGGCACGCCGAAGCGCAGACCGTCGAGCGACTCGGCCGAGGGCATCACCACACCACCGGCCAACCCCGTAGAAGTGGAGTCGTGCGGATCGGCGCCCTGCATGTGTTGAAACATCAGAG
Organism: Solirubrobacterales bacterium; assembly: GCA_049274915.1. GTDB lineage: Bacteria > Actinomycetota > Thermoleophilia > Solirubrobacterales > JACPNS01 > JACPNS01. Next base: position 15,830 of record JBASTN010000017.1, on the reverse strand, counting down.
CGGCGTCGGTCACGTCGCGGGTGATTGGGCCGGCCTGGTCGAGCGACGATGCGAAGGCGATCATGCCGTAGCGCGAAACCGTGCCGTAGGTCGGCTTGAGACCGACGAGCCCACAGAGCGAGGCCGGTTGGCGAATCGAACCGCCGGTGTCGGTGCCGGTCGCCCAGGGCGCGAGCCCGGCAGCGACTGCGGCTGCCGAGCCGCCGCTAGACCCTCCGGGCACCCGCGAGTGGTCCCACGGGTTCTTGACGACGCCGTAGGCAGAGTTCTCGTTAGATGAGCCCATCGCGAACTCGTCCATGTTGGTCTTGCCGAGCACCGTCGCGCCGGCGTTCTGAAGCTTTGAGATTGAAGTCGCGGTGTAAGGAGGCCTGTAGCCCTCGAGAATCTTGGACGCGGCGGTGCTGGGGATCCCCTCCATGCAAAACAGGTCCTTGACGGCGATCGGCACACCTGCCAACGCCGTACCGGTCAGTTCGACGCCGCGCTTTTCTGCGTCGTTCTCTTCGTTGCGCCAGAGGAAGGCGCCGACTTGTTCGTTGGCGATGCGCTCGGCGTAGGCCGAAAACAGCTCGCTTGCCTTGATCTCACCGTGAGCCAGCGCGGCGACCGCCTGTGCGGCGGAAAGCTTGACCAGCTCGGAAGACACGTCAGCTACCGGCCGCCGGGACGGCGAAGCCGTTGTCTGCAACCTCGGGAGCGTTCTCCAGCGCCTGTTCGCGGGTGAGGCTCTGGTGAACCTTGTCCGGGCGCAGTGCGTTTACGAGATCGACGACGTGAGAGGTCGGCTCGACGCCTTCGAGGTCGAGTTCCTCGATGTGCTCGATGTAACCAAGCACAGCCGAAAGCTCCTCGGTCATGCGCTCCTGCTCGGCATCGGTCAGCCGCAGCCGCGCGAGGCGGGCTACGTATTGGACGTCTTTACGCTCGATCACGGCGCAGAGTTTAAGTGCACGAGTTCTGGCTCCGGCGCCTGCCGGTATCCGGAGGGCACGCGGTCGTCACGCAACGACCAGAATGCACCGACTGCCAGAGCCACCGAACCAGCCGCTGCGGCGTAGAGCGCAAGTGTCGACTCGGCCCCGTCTGCCGGCGAGTCGATCAGCCGGATCAACAGCACGATCGTGGTGATCGTTCCGATCAACGTGGCGGGCGTGCCGAGCACCACGGCCCAGTTCGGGCTCTCGGCGACGATCGCCGCGATGACAAGTGCCGCCGCTACGACCAGCGCGGCGGCGACGAGCCACGGAGTGAAGTCAAGGTCCCATACGCCGAGTCCGCCGATGCCGATCGTTGGCGCCTCGATCTCCCACCAATCGAAGAACGTCGAGACGAACAGAGCGGTGGTGCCGAGTGCGGTCAGCAGCTCTGCCGGTCGTAGCTTGCCGACCACGATCAACCGCCCCGTGCGCGCCGCTGGGCTGCTTTGACGGTGTTGGCGAGCAAGCAGGCGATCGTCATCGGACCGACGCCGCCCGGGACCGGCGTGACCGCCCCCGCGACGCCGAGGGCGCCCTCGAAGTCGACATCGCCGACCAGACCGTCGGCACCTCGCGTCGTGCCTACGTCGATCACGATCGCGCCCGGCTTGATCATCTCGGCGGTAATCAGGTGCGGCGACCCGACGCAAGCGATCAAGACATCGGCGCGGCGACAGACCTCGCCGAGGTCACGGGTGTGCGAGTGACAGGTCGTGACAGTCGCATTCTCGGCCAACAGGAGTGACGCGACCGGACGACCAACGAGATTCGACCGTCCGACCACGACCGCCTCGGCACCGTCAAGCTTCACTCCGACATGCGCGAGCAGACGCATTACGCCGCTAGGCGTGCATGGCACCAGCGCATCCCGACTCTGCACAACGCGGCCGGCGTTGGCAATCGTCAAGCCGTCGACATCTTTTGACGGATCGATCAGCTCGGTCATAGCGTCGGCATCTAGGCCGTCAGGGAGCGGCAGTTGCAAGAGGATCCCGTCGACATCTTCACGGTCGTTGAGTTCGGTAAGAAGGGCTGCCAACTCGCGCGCTGGCGTGGACGCCGGAAGCCGGTGATCCTCGCTCGTGATGCCGACCTCGGCGCAGGCCTTGTGCTTATTGCTGACATAGATGTCAGAGGCCGGGTCGTCGCCGACGAGAATCGTCGCGAGCGTCGGCGTGCGCTGGAACGCATCGGCGAAGTCTTTAACGCTCACCGCGACTTCGCCGCGCACGAGCGCCGCGACGGCTTTGCCGTCGATCACCTGGGCTTGTTCGGTCATCGTCTCCATCTCACGATCTACTCAGCGCCTACTCGTTGAGCATCTCGTCGAGACTAGGAAGCACACCGGCCAGCCAAAGAATCAAAACGACGATGCCGATCACGGTGCCTGCGGCGCCGGTCGATATCGCCAGTGTGCCGAGCTTGCGCTCGCCGCGTTTCGCGGCACGCGCACCGAGGACGATCGCGATCGGTCCGAGGATTAGATTCATAACGAAGATCGACGCGATCCCGACGCCGACCGCGATCCGAGCGGACCGTTGATCATTCGACGTCGAGGCCGCGGTCAGCGGACCGGCGGCCGGCCGCTGAAAGACGGGCGCATCGCCCGGCACTGGCTGCTGAGGCCGTGTCGCGCCGGCACCCCAAGGGATTTCTCCGGCGGTCGCACCTTCGGGCGGCAGCTGATACGGCAACGGCTCTGGATCGATCGGCAGCTCGCCGAGTTGTCGGTCAGTGATGAACGGCACCGGATCGCCTGGGTCACCACGAAACGGGGTCTCTTGCGGAGCCGGCGGCATGTAACGTTTCGATCCGGTCACGTGCCGGCTCCTAGTGCGCGCTTGGTGATCGGCGCGTAATCCGCGATGAACTTGCGCTCGGATCCGTCTTCGGCAAATCGCACAACAATCATGTTGCCTGGCTCGACGCCGATTACGACGCCGTCGCCAAAGTTTGCGTGCTCGACGTCGTCGCCGGCCTTGAAGCGCGCCATCGGCAGACTGCCGCCCGCGCCACCGCGCGAGCCGGAGAAGCTGGACCCGGGCGACGCGGCACCGGCGCCGAAGTTGCTGGTGCGTGAAGTCTCGACCTGGATCTCCGTGTGTTCCTCTGGAATCTCGTCGAGGAATCGCGAACGCTCATTCCACTGGCGTTCGCCGAAAAGCGTTCGCGCGGCCGCGTGCAGCATGTAGAGCCGCTCACGCGCTCGCGTGATCCCGACGTAACAAAGACGCCGTTCTTCCTCGATGTCGCCGGAGTCGACGGCCCGGGAGTGCGGGAAAATGCCTTCCTCCTGGCCGATCATGAACACCACCGGAAACTCGAGGCCTTTGGCGTTGTGCAGTGTCATCAACGTGATCGCGCCGGAATCCTCGGTCAGCGCGTCTTGATCTGAGAACAAGGCGACCTGCTGCAGGAACGGTTCGAGGCCCGCCTCGTCGTCACCGACCGAGTTGAGGTCGTATTCACGTGCCAGACCGACGAACTCGGCGAGGTTCTCGAGTCGGCCTTCAGATTCGATCGTCGCCTCTGCCTTCAGCGCATCGGCATATCCGGACTGCTCGATCACGGCCTCAAGGAGATCGCCGACGTGCTTCTCGGTTGCGGCACGTTCGCGCAGCGCGTCCATCGTCTCCGCGAAGCGCGCGAGCGATTTAAGGGCCGCCCCGGCGAGTCCGGGAACTTCTTCTGCGCGACCGCAGAGATCGAGCGCCGGCTCACCGATCGTGTTGGAATACGCCAGCAGCCGTGAAACCGTCGTCTTTCCGATCCCGCGCCGCGGCGAGTTAATTACGCGTTGCAGAGAAACCTGGTCGTTCGGGTTGGCGAGCAGCGTCAGGTACGCCAGCGCGTCCTTGATCTCGGCGCGTTCGTAAAACCGCGTGCCACCGATCACTTGGTACGGAACGCGGTAACGCACGAGTGTGTCCTCGAGAACGCGCGACTGTGCGTTGGTCCGGTAGAAGACGGCGATGTCGGTGTTGGCAACGCCCCCCTCGGTGAGGCGTTCGATCTCGCCGGCGACGAAACGAGCTTCTTCGTGTTCGTCGGTCAGCTGCCGGATGCGGATCGGCTCGCCGGTCGGGCCGTCGGTCCAAAGCTTTTTGCCTTTGCGACCGCTGTTACGTGAGACAACCGCGTGCGCAGCTTCAAGGATGCGCGCCGTCGAGCGGTAGTTCTGTTCCAACTTGACAACCGCGGCGTCGGGAAAGTCTTTTTCGAAACCGAGGATGTTGCGCACGTCGGCGCCACGAAATCCGTAGATCGACTGGTCGTCGTCGCCGACCACGACGAGGTCGCGGTGTTCACGCGCCAACAGCTCGACCCAGCGATACTGCGCAGCGTTGGTGTCTTGGTACTCATCGACGAGGATGTGGCGGAAGGTGTTTTGGTACTTCGCGAGCACTTCGGGAAAGGTCTCGAATAGATCGACGCCGCGCAGCAGCAGGTCGTCGAAGTCCATTGCGTTCGATTCGCGCAGGCGACGTTCGTAGGTGATGTAGGCGGCGGCGACCACCTCGTCGACCACACCGTCGACCTTCCGTTCGTATGCAGCCGGATTGTCGAGCTGGTTCTTGGCGCGCGAGATCAGCGACTGAATCATCCGCGGAGGAAAACGCTTGGTGTCGACCTCGTTGGCGTCGAGGCACTGGCGAATCAGGCGCTGCGAATCGGAGGAGTCGTAAATCGTGAAGCCGCGCGTGAATCCGAGCAGTTCCGCTTCGGACCGCAGGATCCGCGCGCAGGCCGAGTGAAAGGTCATCAGCCACATCGCGCGAGCGCGCCCGCCGACCAGCCGTTCTGCTCGGTCGCGCATCTCGCCTGCGGCCTTATTGGTAAAGGTGATCGAGAGAATGTTCTCCGGCTGCGCGTCGCCCGTCTGGACGAGATGCGCAATCCGATGCGTCAAAACCCGCGTCTTGCCTGAACCCGCTCCCGCGAGCACCAGCAACGGCCCGCCACGATGCACGACGGCCGCCTTTTGCGGTTCGTTAAGGCCCGTAAGCAGGTCGGTGTCGGCGAAAAGCTGGGCCACACATCGAGCATAGCCCCGCCTTCGGAACCGCGAATCGACGCGTACCTTGTCGTCATTTCGTGTAGTGTTGCCGCCCCGAGTGAGCGGATTCCCAACCAGGAGAGTTACGCGCCGATGCTCGAAGAGCCGGACCGCTTGAACTCGCACCTGCGCGAGTTCACCGAGGAACCGCTGGCCGGTGTCGTAAGCGACGCCACTGCGGACGCCGCCACTCCGGTCGCTTAGCCGCCAGTCGGGTCGTGCCCGCCCTTGCGGCGACGCAGCGGGCTGACGTTGGGAACCTCGTCTGGCACCTCGTGCCCTTTGAGATCGGCGATGTCGCGTTCGATGTCGCGCAGTCGATCTGACAGCCCGGTCAGCGCGTCGGCCACGGGGTCGGGCAGGTGGATCCAGTCGGTGTCTGGGCCTTCTTCAAGTTTGTGTCCGTCGACGCGCACGGGATGTCCAGGATTCCCGACGACGGTCGTGTTCGGCGGAACGTCGTGGATCACCACTGAGTTGGCGCCGACCTTGGCGCCGTGGCCGATCCGGATCGGACCGAGCAACTTCGCCCCGGACCCGACGGTGACGTTGTCTTCGAGCGTCGGGTGGCGCTTGCCCGGGTCGAGTCCGGTGCCGCCGAGCGTGACGCCCTGGTAGAGCGTGACGTTATTCCCGATCTGTGCGGTTTCGCCGATCACAACACCCGAGCCGTGGTCGATGAAGAAGTTGTCACCGATCACCGCGCGGGGGTGGATCTCAACGCCGGTGATGATTCGCGCGAAGTAGGAGATCAGTCGCGGCAGCAGCGGAACTTCACGCAGCGCAAGGCGATGGACGAAGCGGTGCACGAGAATCGCGTGCACGCCGTTGTAGGTGGCGAGTACCTCTAGCCGGCCGAGACCGCGCGAAGCAGGGTCGCGCGCCTGCGCGGCGGCGATGTCCTGACGGATCTCCTGCATGAAGCTGGTCATCGGCGAACCTTTCGACTACACCGTACCGGCGCCTGCGCGTTAAGTGCAACTGCAGTCTGGCCTGCGTGTGGACGCGCTGCGCGAGATCTCTTGTTGACCAGCGTCGTAACTGAGGATTCGCGTGCCGTTGACCGGCCCGAGATCGGCGATCAACTTGATCGCCCCCAGCGCCGCGATCGATCCGATGACTCCGCTGACCGGACCGAACGGCGGCTCCGCCGGAGTGACGAGCCCAGAGAAAGCGCACTCAATACAGACGCTCTGGCCCGGCAGGTACGCCGCGGTGTGTGCGACCAGCCCGCTCGCTGTCAGCGCGAGCAGCGGTGTCTGCGTGCGGACGCACGATTGGCTGAGTAAGCCGCGCGCGGTCGCGTCACGCGTGCAGTCGATCACGAGGTTTGCTCCGTCGAGAATCATGTCCACGTTGCTCGCATCGACGTCGGCTGGAAACATGTCGATCCGCGTGTTGGGATTAAGCAACGCGACCTTCGCGGCAGCGCTCTCGGCTTTTCCGGTTTCGACCTCGGGCGTGTAGTGCAGAAACTGCCGATACAGCTCTGGAAGGTCGACGTCGCCGCCGTCGATCAGTCCGAGCCGCCCGACGCCCGCTCCGGCGAGGTATGCGGTGACCGGGCTGCCGAGTGCTCCGAGCCCGACGACGAACACGCTCGCGTCGCGCAGCCTCAGTTGATGCGTCTCGTCCCAGCCCGAGATCGACAGCTGCTGGTCGTAGCGCACCAGCTCTGATTCGCTGAACTGATCGCGCGGCGCTGAGTCCTTGCCCTCGGCGCCCTTGCCCTCGGCGCCCTTGCCCTCGGCCGCGAAAGTCACTGCGTGAAGAACGACGACGACACGTAACGTTCGGCCGTGTCGGGGACGATCGTGACGATTCGCTTGCCCTTGGACTCCGGGCGCGCCGCGACGGCGAGCGCAGCAAAGACGGCCGCGCCGCCTGAGATTCCGCAAGAGATGCCCTCGCGCTCTGAGATGGTTCGGGCGGTGTCGACCGCGTCGTCATCGTCGACCGCGATCACTTCGTCGATCACGCCGCGATTGAGCACTGGCGGAATGAAGCCCGCACCGATGCCCTGAATGCGATGCGGCCCGACGCTACCGCCGGAAAGTACAGGCGAGGAGGCTGGCTCTACTGCGATCACTTGGACACCGGCCTTGCGCTCTTTGAGTCGCTCACCAACGCCGGTGATCGTGCCGCCAGTTCCGACACCGGCAACAAAGATGTCGACCTTGCCGCCCGTGTCCGCCCAGATCTCTTCGGCCGTTGTGCGACGGTGGATGTCGGGGTTGGCGGGGTTGGAGAACTGGTCTGGCAAGAAGTATGCGTCGCTCTTGGCAAGCTTGCGGGCAGCGTCGACCGCCTCGCCCATGCCGCCCATCGACTCGACGATCTCGACCTTCGCTCCGTAAAGACCGAGCAGCCCACGGCGTTCACGGCTCATGCCCTCAGGCAGAGTGAGAATCAAGTCGTAACCCTTGGCAGCCGCGACAAACGCCAGGGCGATCCCCGTGTTGCCGCTGGTCGCCTCGACGATCGTGGTCTTACCCGGCTCGATCCGCCCGGCCTTCTCGGCCGCCTCGATCATCGCGACGCCGATCCGGTCCTTCACACTGCCGGCCGGGTTGAACGCTTCAAGCTTCACAACGACCGTTCCGGCCAGTCCATCCGAAAGCCGCGCCAACTCGACCATCGGCGTGTTACCGATCAGATCGATGACGTTCGCGGTGATCTTGCTCATCAGATGTAGTACATCGCCCCGCCGGCACCGGCGGTCTCGGCGTTGGCGAGGGCCTCTAGGGTGCGCTCGCGAAGTTGCTCACGCAGCGCGCCGACGACCTCGCCCCAAGGAGCGATGTTCAGCTGGTCCTCGGCGATCTGACCGTCAAGCGTCTGCACGATCTCAAGCGCGGTGATCTGCGACGCCGGCCGTGCCAGTGCGTATCCGCCCTTGACACCGCGACGGCTGACCACGACGTTTGCGCGACGCAAAGTTCCAAACAGTTGCTCGAGAAACTGGGCCGGAAGGTCGCGCCTGCGCGCGAGCTCCGAGACAGGGATCGGATCGCCGCCCTCGTGATGAGCGAGTTCGACAAGCGCCGATAGCGCGTAAACCGATTTGGAGGTGATCGAGATCAACGGTGGCCCGTACGCAAGCTTACAGATCCAATCGGAAATCCTGATCCGCTTTCAGGAATTGAAAAAGCCTCCCCGGCGGCGGCCGGAGAGGCTGATTCAAACGGAGTGCGATCCGATATCTAGAGCCAGCCGTTTTCGGCTGCGTTGAGCACAGCCTGCGCGCGGTCCTTGACGCCCAGCTTTCCGTAGATGTTGTGCAGATGCGTGCGCACCGTGCTGGTCGAAAGATGCAGTGCCTTGGCGATGTCTTCATAGACGTTGCCCTCGGCGAGCTGACGCAGAACGTCGGTCTCACGCGGGCTCAGCGGACTTGGCGATGTCGGACGCTTGCGTCCTTCGCCACCGGACATCGGCAGTTCGTAGAGGATCGAACGCAGCTGACGAACCGTCAGGCGCACATTGCGTGATGCCTTCAGTAGTTCGTCGGGGCTGACGTCGCCACCCTCGGTGTAGTGCGCAAGCATGTCCGCGAGGCGGATGATCGCGGCTTCGCCGGTTTCTTCGTCAGCGTGGTGACGCTCGATCGCGGCGGCAAGTGAGTTGGGCAGACCCCAGCGGCGGGCGAGTACTCCACCAACCAGCGCGTGGTCAACACCGAGCTCGCGGCGCTCGCGCATCAAGCGCTCCTGCGGCGTGCGGGCCGAGCCGTGCACCTGCTGCGGGTATCCGTCGTAGGCATAGGTCAGGACGAGCTTGCCGATGTCGTGCAGCAGTGATGTGACCAGCAGTGCGTCGACGTCGCCCTCCCAGTTGACCTCGCGGGCGATGCGCTCGGCAGCGTGCTGCGTGGCGATCGCGTGCAAACGGAAGCGGTCGGGAGTTGAGTCCCACTGCGCGGTCCGCTCGAAGAAGTCAAAGGTCTTAGTACGCGTAACGATCGCCTCGACGCCACCGGGCGTCAAAACCTCGACGGCGTCACGAACGGTCGTCACCTTGCGGCGTCCGCCGGTCGCCTTGTTGGCGTAACGGATAACGGTGATCACAAGCGCAACATCACGCTCGATCGCCGTGACCAGGTCGGTCGTCGACTTGTCGTTGCCGTTGGTTACGAGGTGCAGTACTCGATCACGCGACTCCGCGAGTGCGGGGAAACGCTCAAGTGCCTCAAATGCGGCTGTCAGCCTGTGGCCGTGGCCTTGCTGGCGCTGCCCCTGTGCACCGATGCGCGGCGTCGTGTCGGCCGATGCGGTCGACGCTGCCTTCGGCTGCGGCTGGGTCTCAGGTTTTGCGTTCCTTGCCATTAACTCAATATCTCCATGCTCTTGACGTCCATGCCCTAAGCGTTTCTGGTCGCGGCATGCGCCGAACCTCCCCTGTTATCGGCAGCATCGACGATTTGTTGAGTGCCCGCGAGCGGTTTAGGGTCTGGACCCCATGCCGATTTTGACCCGAAACTGGCTAGCTATGCAGTTTCGAGCGCGCGGTCGATCCGTGACAAAGACTCGTCGCGGCCGAGGAATTCAAGCGATTCGAAGATTCCGGGCGAGATCGTTGTGCCGCTGAGAGCGACGCGGATCGGCTGGAAGACTTTGTTCGGCTTGACGTCGAGACGCTCAACTACACCGCGTAGGGCAATCTCGATCGACTCCGTGTTGAAGGGCTCGACGCCGGCGAGCGCATCGCGAGCGTCTTCGAGGCGCAGGCGACCTTCGCCGTCGAGAAACTTTTCACGAGCCTTCGGATCGTCACCTGGTCCGTCGAAGAAGAAGCCGGCCAGCGGCCAGAAATCGGCGAGTGTCTGAATCTTCTCACGCGCCAGCTCGACGGCGGCGGCAGGGACCTCGCGGCCGGTGAACGCTGAGAGCCGCGCAGCGAGATCATCGACCGGTAGATCGCGCAGGTAGTTGCCGTTCATCCAACGTAACTTCTGCTCGTCGAACACCGCGGCACTCTTGCTGACCCGATCGATCGAGAACAGATCGACGAGTTCGGGTGTGCTGAAGAAAGTCTGCTTGTCGTCGTAGCCCCAGCCGAGCAGGGCGAGGTAGTTGCGGACGGCCTCGGGCACGTATCCGGCGTCGCGCAGTTCTTGCACAGAAGCCGCTCCATGCCGCTTGGAGAGCTTCTTTCCGTCGGGTCCGTGCAGCAGCGGCAGATGCGCGTAGCGCGGCGGCTCGTGGCCGAGCGCGCGCAGAATCATCACCTGGCGCGGCGTGTTTGACAGGTGGTCCTCGCCGCGGATCACGTCGGTGACGCCGGAATCGAGATCGTCGACGGCGACGGCGAGGTTGTAGAGAGGGCTGCCGTCGGAGCGCGCGATTGTGAAGTCATCGATTGCTTCGTGTTTGAACGTCACCTCACCGCGGATCGAATCCTGAACGATCGTTTCGCCCTCGTCGGGGACGCGCAGGCGGGTCGCTCCTTCGAATTCGTAGGCGTGCCCCGAGTCCCTTAACTGCTGGATGACCTCGCGGTGGCGAGTGTCGTGGCCGGCCTGTGAGAGCGGTCCTTCGTCCCACTCGAGGTCGAGCCAGGTGAGCGCCTCGAGAATCTGGTCGACGTTCTCCTTGGTCGAGCGCGCGCGGTCGGTGTCTTCGATCCGCAAGATCATTCGACCACCGCTACCGCGGGCGACGAGCCAGTTGTAGAGGGCCGTGCGGGCGCCGCCGATATGCAGGTGCCCCGTCGGCGAGGGTGCGAAGCGCACAACGACGGGAGATGCGCTGGAGTCAGGCTGAGCGGAGGACATCAATCGCAATGCTAGGCCACAAGCTGGGCCACAAGCTGGCCTGCACCATATGGCGTAGGCGCATAAATCGGTAAATGGGACTACCCTGTTCCTACGGCCCCGGAGCGCAAGTTCTTGGATCGTCTTCGGTGATCACTCGGCTTTAAGAGTCACCGAAGCAATCGCCCCCATCAAGCACGCGGCATTCAGGATGTTCACCGACGAGAGACGGCCGTCGGTAAATACGTCCTAACGCGACGGCAAACTTCGCTAGAGCGGCGTTTGCCTCAATAACTCGGTAGGAGAAAGCATTCAGATGAATTCGGCATTTACAGGGCAAAGCGCCCGCCACCTCAAGGCGCTCGCCATCGCCTTCTCGATCGCCCTGGCGATCCTCGTAATTCCGTCAACCGCCGCTGCGAGCGGCTCCGGCTCTGGCTTCTATTCAGATGTCTGCGCGATCGAAGCGTCGCCGACGATCCAGATCGTTGACATCAAGGCCCCCGGTGCGAAGGCCGTCTTTAAGGTCCAGGCGACCAAGAAGCCGGACTTCGTCAAAGTCAGAAAGACCTGGTTCTGGACTTCGTACTACGAAGACGTCAAGACCTGGGGATGCAACGTCGGTGGCGGTGCCCCGGCCGCGCCGAACGTTCCGGCTCCGAACATCAAGGTCACCTGGCTCGTCACTGACGGCCCGAACAAGGGTGCCACCGGCAACGGCTACACCGACAGCAACGGCGAGGTCAAGTTCAGCTACACCGGATGCGGATGTGGCAAGGACATCGTCAAGCTCTACGCCACTGAGCGTTGGTGCGAAACGCCCAACACGCCGCTGAACATCTGCGCGCCGGGCGAGATCAAGACCTACATCCTCTCCGACATCATCAAGGTCGAGTGGACCAACTGTTCAAACACCCCGCCGCCACCGACCGGCCCGACAGGTCCGACCAGTCCCACCGGTCCGACAGGACCGACCAGCCCGACAGGACCCACCGGCCCAACGTCACCGACGGGACCCACGGGCCCCACATCGCCGACTGGTCCGACCGGACCTACGAGTCCGACTGGACCGACAGGTCCGACCTCACCGACCGGCCCGACCGGACCCACCAGTCCGACCGGCCCAACAGGTCCGACGTCTCCGACTGGCCCGACCGGTCCGACCTCGCCCACCGGCCCGACTGAACCTACGAGTCCCACCGGTCCGACGGGCGCAGTCAACCCGACCACCGTCGTTAAAGGTCAGCTCAAGCCACTGGGCAGGGTGTCGCTGAGCAAGCGGTGCAACGCTGAGTACCTGCTGATCAAGCCGTCATCACGTAACGGCACGCCGTCGTCGATCACGATCTACCTCGGCAGCAAAAAGGTCAAGCGCATCACCAAGTCGCCGTTCTCGTACAAGCTGCCGCTGACAAAGGTCGGCAAGGGAACCAAGACGGTGCGCGTCGTTTTCCGGTTCGCTGACGGCTCCGCTCAGACGGTGACCAAGGCGTTCAAGAACTGCGCGCGTCTCACGGCGAACGCGCGTCGTGCACCAGCCTTCACAGGCTGATCTTCGACTCAGACCGGGTTTCGCGAGAGGGCGTCCGCTTCGGCGGGCGCCTTTTCTCGTCATGCATCCGGTTTCCCCAGCCGACCGTCGTGGGCATCAATCGCCTGCCCGGAGATCTAGACTGAGCGGCCGAATGTTGATCGGTGCACACGTATCTACCTCCGGAGGCCTCGACAAGGCAATCGAGCGCGGTGTCGAGTACGGCTGTTCAGCAATCCAGATTTTCAACCAGAGCCCTCGCATGTGGCGTCCAACCAGCTACAGCGACGCGGACTTCGAATCGTTCCGTAAAGCGATGGATGATTCGCCGATCGACGCGGTCGTGATCCACGCGATCTACCTGATCAACCCCGGGTCGCTTGACGCAGAGTTGGCGAAGAAATCCCTCGAGTCGCTTTCTCACGCGCTGCGTGTCGGCGACGGCATCGGATCTGCCGGTGTGGTGCTGCACCCGGGCCACGTGAAGGAGCCCGATACCTACGCGAAGGCGATCAAGCGGATCGCCGCCACCGTGAAGAAGGCTTTGAAAGCGACAGACGAATGCCGCATCTTGCTCGAGAACGCCGCCGGTTCAAAAGCCGTGGGCGGGAAATTCGACCACCTACGCGATCTGATCGACCTACTCGACGGCGACCCGCGCGTCGGCATATGTATCGACTCATGCCACTCACACGCCGCCGGGTACGACGTACGGACCTTTGAGGGCCTCACCGAGGTCGTCGACGAGATCGACAGCGTCGTCGGTCTCGACCGGCTTCACTCGATTCACCTAAACGATTCGCGCGACGAGTTCGGTTCGCACCGTGACCGCCACGAGAACCTCGGCGACGGCTTTATCGGCAAGACCGGAATGCAGGCGTTTCTCTCGGAGCCGCGCTTCGAGGATCTGCCGGTGCTGATGGAGATCCCCGGGAGGGATAAGAACGGTCCTGGCGCGGCAGACGTCAAGCTGGCGCGCAAGCTGCGCGAGCAGGGTATTAAGGCTCGCGCGAAGAAGTAGCCTCGGGGGCGCCGTCCCAGAGCGGTCAGCGATCTAGCAGAACTACCAGCCGCCGGCCGCGGCTGCGACCGGACGGTTGTCAACAACCTCGACGCCAGCGATCCCTTCGATCTCCGATGTCAAAGACGCGCCGCGCGACACGCGATGCTCCGCCCCGCATTCCAGGGCAATCTCCTGGTCGCCGTGCTTGACGACGATCTCTAGCGGCGCGTTGCCCTGATGCAGGCTGACGACGCCGCGTAGCTCGCGCACGAGCGCTTCGACCGATGGGTGCTCGGCGGTGTCGGCGTCGATCACCACGCGAATCGGCTCGCCGCCGAAGACGCTGCCGCCGTTGACCGCAACCGAGGCTAGCTCTTCTTCGGTCGGCTCGAATGGCGTCGCCTCTTGCACGACGATCTTGACTTCGTTCGCTTCCTTGCGGTCAAGCCGGCCCTTGATAATCACGACGGCATCGTTGGCGATGTGCTCTTCGACGCTGGCGAGCGTCTTGGCGAAGATGATCACTTCGGTCTGGGCGGTCAAGTCGTCGAGCGTCGCGAACATCATGTGGTCGCCACGCTTGGTGCGGATCTTCTTGCTCTCGACGATCAACCCGCCGACGCTCACCCATGAGCCGTCCTGCTTGTTCGCCAGCTCGGCGATCGAGCAATCGACGCGCTCGCGTAGTGCGGCGGCAACGGGCTTGAGCGGGTGGCTCGAAAGGAACAACCCGAGTGTTTCTTTCTCCATCGCGAGGATCTCGGGCTTCTCGTACTCACCCGTCGGAATCGGGGGGCGTTGCACTGGTTCGGCTGCGACCGCGGCACCGTCGCCGGCCATGTCGAAGATCGACCCCTGTCCGAGCGCGGCATCCTGCTGAAGCTTCTGACCAGAACCCTGCGCCGCTTCGAGCACTTCGAGCATGCCCTTGCGCGACGCGCCGGTGGTCGAGAAAGCGCCGCACTTGATCAGTGACTCGATCGCCTTCTTGTTGACGCTGCGGCCGTCGACGCGCTCGCAGAAATCCCACAGCGAATCGAACGGACCGTCCTTCTCGCGGGTCGCGAGGATCGCATCGACGGCGGCCCCTCCCACTCCCTTAACGGCCTCAAGGCCGAAGCGGATGTTGCCCTCGACGACCTTGAACTCGTGTTCCGACTCGTTTACGTCCGGCGGCAGCACCGAGATACCCATGTTCTCGCACTGCGCAACGAAGAACGGAACCTTGTCCTTGGTGTTCATCACCGAGGAGATCACCGCGGCCATGTACTCGGCCGGGAAGTTCGCCTTCAGCCAGGCGGTGCGGTAAGCGATCAATCCGTAGCAAGCAGCGTGCGACTTGTTGAAGGAGTAGTCGGCGGCGTCCTCGTTCATCTTCCAGAGCGAGTCGATCACCTTGGTTGATGTGCCGGAGGTGGTGCAGCCTTCGACGAACTTCTGCTTGAGCTTCGCCATGCCGGCGCGGTCCTTCTTGCCGATCGCCTTACGCAGGTCGTCTGCTTCGGGGCCGGAGAATCCGCCGATCAACTTGGCGACCTGCATGTTCTGCTCTTGATAGAGCACGACGCCGTATGACGTCTCGGTGATCTCGCGCAGGCGCTCGTCGATGTAAGTGACGGCCGAGGGGTTGCGCTTGCCGCGGGCGTAGGCGTCGATGTATCTCATCGCGCCCGGGCGATAGAGCGCGACCAGCGCGATCAAGTCTTCGAACTCGGTCGGCTTGACCTTGCGCAGCGCGTCGCGCATGCCTTCGGACTCAAACTGGAAGACGCCGATCGAGTCGCCCTTGGCGAGCATCTCGAAAGTCTTTTCGTCGTCGAGCGGCAGGTGCGGGATGTCGGGCCGCTCGCGGCCGGATCGCTCGATGATGTCGAGCGCGCTCTCGATTACGTCGAGGTTGCGCAGTCCGAGGAAGTCCATCTTCAGTAGGCCGAGCTTCTCGACGGGCTTCATCGAGTACTGCGTGACGATCTTGTGCGAGTTCTCATCGGCGCCGGCGGAGCGGTCCTCAGCGATCTGCAACGGAACGATGTCGGTCAGCGGCCGGTCGGCGATTACGACGGCCGCAGCGTGGATCGAGTTGTTGCGGACGATGTTCTCGAGACCCTTGGCAACGTCGATCACTTCCTTGGAGGTCGGATCGTTCTCGTAGAGATCGAATAGCGGCTCGCCCTTCTTGAGGCAGTCGTCGAAGCTCGGCGAGCGACCCATCACCGGCTCGGGGATCATCTTCGCGAGGCGATCACCGGTCGCATAATCGTGGCCGAGCACACGCGCGGCGTCGCGCACGGCTGCCCGCGGGAACATGCGGCCGAAGGTGATGATCCGCGCGACCGACTCTTTGCCGTATTTGTCGGAGACGTAACGGATGACCTGCTCACGGCCGTGCACGGAGAAGTCGATGTCGATGTCCGGCATGCTCACCCGCTCGGCGTTAAGGAATCGCTCGAACAGCAAGTTGTAGGCGAGCGGATCGACGTCGGTGATGTTGAGCACGTAGGAGACGA
>JBASTN010000016.1:0-20854 GCA_049274915.1 Solirubrobacterales bacterium | reverse complement strand
AGCTAGACCCGGCCTACGAGACCTTCAACGTGCCCTTCATGCCACCGGCCTCGTGGCCGGGGACCGAGCAGTAGAAGGTGTACTCGCCGGGCTTGAGGGTTGTCTCGACCGTAGAGACGCCGCCCTTGTCGACGACTTCGCCCTTGATGTCGATGCCGTTGTCCTTGATCGCGATGTTGTGCGGCAGTGCGGACGGGTTGTCCATGACGAGTGAGACCTTGCCGGCCTTAGCAGTGGCCTGACCTGCGGTGAAGGCCGTCGCTCCGCCGGGGTCGGCGTCGATCTGCAGCTTGCCCGAGCTGTCGGCCTCGGCGACCGTGTCGTTGGTCTGAGGCTTACCGGCTTCGGCGAGTGCGCCCTCATCCTTGCCTGGGCGTCCTGCGGCGTAGCCGACGTAGGCGGCGACGTCGCGTGCGTCCATGCCCGTAACGAGGTCGGCAGGCATGTTTAGGGATGCCGGGGTCAAGCGCTGTGACGGAAAGTAGATCTGCTGCTCGGTGACGCCGGCGATGGTGCTGTCCTTAAAACCGTCGCGACGAGACTGGGCGAACGCATGGTCGAGGTTCGGGCCGACAACGCCTTTGGCGTTCTCGACGCGGGCGAGGACGTGGCAGGCGGCGCATTTCTCTGAGAAGAGCTGCTTGCCGTTGACCAGGTCGGCCTCGGAATCGTTGCCGCAGCCAGCGACTGCCGCGCTGGCTGCGAGCACCGCTACGGCAGTGAAAAGCTTGGTGATGGTGGGCTTGATCTCCATAGTTGGCGCGAATCCTAGCCGGTCAGAAAACGGCCACTTGCGCGATTTGTGGCGGTCGCCACTAGCGCCGAACGATGCGCTCAGGGTCGACGCAGACCGTCGTGCCGGCCGAGCGCGGCGGTCGCTACTGAACTCGCGACGCCGGTCCATGAGAAGTGTTTACGACTCGTGTTCGAGAGCCGAACGGAGAGGTCCGCACGAGCGATCTTGTCCAGCGCCAGTACCCCGTTGATACGCGCAGCGAGCTGGCTGACAGACCGATCACCGAGTCTAAAGCTCAACAATGAGGCGGTCGCGCCCGAGAGGCTGTGTTCGAGCACCTCGGTGACTTCGGCGAGCCCGGAATGACTCGCACAGATCGGCGGCACACCGCAGGCCCCGGCTTCAGCGGCGACCATTCCGAAGGCCTCGGGGAAGGTGCTGGGGATCACCTGCACGTCGGCACAGGGGATCACGTCGATCAACGTGTCGTGCTCGAGACGGCCGAACCAGTGCACTGATTCGCTGATGCCCGCGGCCGCGGCGAGATACCGCTCGCGCTCGGCGTCGCTGAGGTCGTCGAGAAACGCTGCCAGGTAATGCAGCTCGTCGGGTCCTCCTCCTTCGAACGCGCGGCCACCTCGAGCGATCCAGCGAAGCATTTCAAGATCGCCGTCGGAGAGCGCCATCAGCAGCATTTCGAGGCCTTCTCGGTAGGCGCCAAAGCCGGTGATCGCGAGTTGCGCGTTCGGATACCTCTCGCGCACCAGCGGCCATGCGGCGAGCAACAGATCAACGCCCTTAGAGACGATCAGCTTGCCGACGTAAAGGACGACCGACGAATCTCCGCTGGCCGCGAGCGCGCGCAGCGCCGCTGGCGCCTCGGCGTCGATGCCGGCAGTGTCGTAGGCCGTCTGCAGGGTGCTCGTCTCACCGGCAATCGCGTCGTAGCTGAGTTGGTGCTCCTCCCCGCGCGCCAGGCGGTACAACGCGCCTGTCGCGGCCGCTGCATCGGGGCCGTAGCCACGCCGCGGCATCGCCTCGATGCGCTGTGCCAACTGCTCTAGCCCGGCGCGTGCCGCGAGTCGGTCGCGGGGCACGAACGCCTCGATGTCAACGCCCGGCGGACCAAGGAAGGTGCGCTTCTTGAGACCGTCGATCGCAAGCGTGTCCCACGCGCGCTCGGCGATGTGACGCGACCCGACCAGCAGCGTCGCGCAAGGTTCGATGCCCTCAATCGCGTACGGCAGGAACCGGGGGTTGGGTCGCACGGTGTACTCCATCGCGCTGCCGTGGATCTTCACGGCGTAGGGGATGCGACCGTCCAGCGCCCGCGCGAGGATCGCCGGGCCCATCACCATGTGATTAGCCAGGGCGCAGTCCGGCTTGACGAGTTCGTCGATCTCGCGGACCGCGGCGACGTTTGTCTCGATGTAGTGGTCGAGCTCCGCGTCAGACAGTTCTGGAAAGGTCTTCGCCGTTACGCCCTCGTAGCGATCGGCGACATAAACAGGCAGGATCTCGCCGATCGCCGGTCGGTAGACGCTGCAGCTGCCCCATTCGTCCGGGTGGTCGTGCTCGATTGCCTCGACCGTGAGGCCGGAGTCCGACCATTCGCCCACGGCGTCAACAAACTCAAGCTCGGCGGGATTACGGTCCTGACAGAGCACGTGAACATCGTGTCCGGCGGCGGCAAGGGCGCGTGCGAGCTCCGCGTTATAGACGTTGCTGCCCGTACCTCGCAGCAGGTAGCCATGAAAGATCAATATCCGCATCCCTGTCGCGAGCATAAGTTGACCGGCGGCGTCTGGCCACCATGGATGGACGTATCGCTGAACCGATCGGCCTGCTCCGTCCCTCGTCCCCCGGGTTTTTCGAGCCACTGGCGCTGATATTCTGCCGCGCGTGAGTGAGTCGCAAAAATTCCACCTGCGGTCCGCCGGCTTCCGCCGCGACATCGTCGCCGAAGTCGACACCGACGCCGAACTGGTCGATCGCCAGTCCGGTACACCATTCAAGGTCGTCGGTGAGCTCTTGCCAATCGGCAAGACCGACTCAGACCTCCCGTGGGCCGAGCAGAACTTGCGAGTCTGCGGCTGCACGCGTCAGCAGCTGATCCAAAAGGACATCAACGACTGTCCGTACTGTGACCGTCGCATACCCGCCGCCGGAGCCACCTCAACGACAGTCGCAAACCCCGTGGCTACGCCCGCGCCAGTGACCGCAGCGCCAGAGACCGCAGCGCCAGAGACCGCAGCGCCGGAACCTACACCCGAGCCAGCCACTGCTTCAGACGCGGCCGAACCCGCTCCCGGCGATGCGGCCTGACGCCGCCCGCCAGCCTCGCTCCAGATTTCGTCGCCCGTCGTCGATCGCGACGCTCCTGTTGTTCGTCTTGTTTGCGCTGGCAGCCGCCGGCTGTGGAGACGACTCCAGCAGCCCCGACGACCTGCCACCGGCCCCGAAGCTAACGATCCCCAACGGGACCGTCGAATCCGACGCCGACTCAGACTCAGGCGCCAGCGACGCAACCGGTGCCACCGGCGACTCGAGCTCCGGCACGGACACCACCACCGATAGCGGTGGCACCACCACCACCACGCCGCAACAGAACACCGGCGGCCAGGGTACGCCCGACACGCAGACCACACCAGACGCCGGTCAAGACACCGGCGGAGCCGCTCCCGGCAACTAGGTCCGCTCGACCTGCGTAGCGACTTTCGAGTCAGTTAGCAAGCCCCTCTAAACGAACGTACGAAGACCCCTTGCGCGGGGACCGTTCGTGCCACACACTGGCGCTGAGTCGCAAGGACGCGATTCGGGACGGGGACAACAGTTGCACTTGGATGGGGACATCACGACGCGGATGAAGCGACGTCCACCACGGCAAGCAGCCGACGGCGGAACAACTTCACGCGAGACGCCGCGCGACCGGCCGGCCGAGCTCGGGGGGAGGTTCGGTGGCATTGGGCTGCCGGAATCGGCCGGCTGGTACGTGTCGGCGGCGCTCTACTGGCTTGGTGGCCTGACGGTGCTCATAATGGAACGCGCATCAGGCGGCGAGATGGTCAACCAGACGGTCGGCATCCTCGCCACGGCGATCCTCGCCTGCACACCGCTTTTGGTCCTGGGGGGCCGTTATCTGCCCAACGTGTGGTGGGGGCCACACCTGCGGATAATGCTGCCGATGGTGATACTTGGGGTCGGCGCGTTCGTCGCCGGCCCCTCCATCGGTTCACTGGTTTTGATCACGATGTTTCCGATCCTCGCGATCGCTTACTTGCACGAGCCGCGGGTCTCGGTGCCCTACGCAGCGGTCTGCGTCGGCTACATGCTGATCGCCCTCTCCGTGTTCTCTGTCGAGCCGTCGCGCGACGCGCGCGTTCTCGTAATGGGCGGAGCGATGATCGTCGTTGCGGGTGGTTTGATCTACGCGCAGCAGCGGCTGCGCAGCGCCGCAGCCTTGAATCACAAACTTTCCGTCACCGACCCGTTGACAGGACTGGCGAATCTACGTCGACTACAAGACCGGCTCGCCCGGGAGATCCAGCGATCGACGCGGTCTGGCAGCCAGATCGTTATCTACGCGATCGACCTCGATGACTTCAAACAGGTCAACGACCAGTTCAGCTACGAGCTCGGAGACGCAGTATTGCGCGCCGTCGGCAAGTCACTGGCCGCCGAGATGCAGACCGGCGACCTGCTGGTCCGACGCGGCGGTGACGAGTTCGCCGTATTGACGATTGAGACCGAGGGTCGACGTCTTGACCAGTTTGCCGACAGGATCTCGCAGGCGATCGAACGGGCGCGTTTTGCGGTCTGCCCGGAGGTCAACCCCGCCGCGAGTGTCACGTACCTCAACCATCGCGACGGAGAGTCCGCCGAAGACTTTCTCCGCCGCGTCGACGACTCGCTGCACGAGTCAAAGCTCGATGCGCATCCCGAGCGCCGAATCGCCGAACTCGCGACGGGCAAGCCCGTCGGTCCGGTCGAACTGTTCAGTGCTGACATGGATAACGAGCGTGCGATGCCCGGCCAATCTAGTTTGGCTTTCGCGGTACGAAACACGATCAAGCCTGATGTTCGCGCCGAATGGCTGCTGACAACTGGCGCCATCGCTACACCAGCGATTCTGCTCGCCGCTGCCGCAGTCTCCGGCCTTGCCGCCGACCTGAGCGTCGCGATCGTCGCTGCCGGCATCGTCGTGATCGCAGCCTGCGCGATGTTTGGCCTACTCGCGGCCTATCGCCGCTGGCCACGCGCTCTGATCCATCTGCCGCTCGCAATCTCGACGATTGCGATGACCGTGGCGATCGAGCAGTCCGATCAGTCTCGACAGGCGTTGATCGAGCTCTACGCGATTCAGCCGCCGTTGGTCATCTACTTCCTCGGGCTGCGCGCCGCCCTCCCCTACGCGATCACCTCCGCCGGCGCTTACACCTACTTTTTGACGTCGAGCGACTACCCGAATGCGACGCTACGAATTCTGCTCTTCGCCGCCGCGATGGCTGCGCTTTGCGTAATGCTGGTGCGCGGTCAACGCCGAGTGCACGAGTTCTCACTCAACGCGGCGATGCTTTCGATCATCGACCCACTGACGGGCGTCGCGAACCTCCGTGGGTTGCACCGCCGGATCGAGGACGAGGTTGACCGCTGTCGTCAGACCGGCGACGACATGGCGCTGATGGTCGTCGACCTCGATGGTTTCAAGTTCGTCAACGACCGCTACAGCCACACGGTCGGCGACACAGTGCTGATCGAGTCGGCGCGCGCGATGTATGCCGTCGTGCGCGAGGACGAGTTGGTGGCGCGGCGCGGCGGCGACGAGTTCGCCATCGTCTGCGTGCCGTCCGCTCACGCCGACATGCAGGCCTTGGCTCAGCGAGTAGCCGACAGCATCGCGGAGGCGCGCGGCAGATTGACGCGTGGCATCCCAACCGGAGCCACCGTGCGTTACCTCTACTGGGACCACACCGAGAGCGCTGACCACTTCATGCGTCGCGCCGATGAAGAGCTGCACTACGCCAAGGCAACGTCACGGCGCGCAGCGGACGACACGAAAGCGGACAAAAGCGCGCCCGACATTACCGTCGAACCCGCCTAACCGAACTGACGCGTTAGCCGCGCTACTTCGCCTTGGGAGCCGCAGACGTCGGCTTCGGTGAAGGGATCACCGTCGCCTTGTAGAGAAGCTGCGCAGTCGTGTACTGACATCCGTAGACGCGGACCTGCCCTTGCTTCTCGTGCGTCGACTTGTCGAGCTTCTTGCAGTCCTTGCTCGTCCGACTCGCCCGCCATGCCGTCTTGGCATCGAGCTGAATCGCAAATGCCGGAACCCAAGTCTCGACGGTCAGCGCGACAATGTCGTTCTTGCGGACAGTCAGCGACGTGCGCAACGGGAAAGTCGGTTCGCTGTTGAGGTAGCGCGTGACGTTTAGCGACTCGCTCTGGCCAGCGAGCACGTAGCGGTACTTGACCCCACGACGCGGGCGCGGGCGCAGAATCGAAACCTTGACCTTGGCGTCGCCCTCGTAGTTGTCCTCGAAAAACTTCTTCTGCGCGGCGGTCAGCTCGGGGAGTTTCAGCGTCAATGCGACGACCTTGCCCGACTCTTTGACCCGGTACGGATTCTTTGAGCTGCCGACCTGGGTCTGGTAGCCGGTCACGCCGGTGACCGCCCGGCAGGTGTCGTTATTCGGACACGCAGGAGTCGGTAACGGATCATCGCCGCCGACCTCGATCACAGCCGCGGTCGCGGGAACCGCGACGACCAGACAGACCAGCGCGGCGGTCGCGGTTGCGAAGCGGCGCTTGTTATGTTTCGGCGCGAGACTTGCTCGCTTAAAAGTTGGGAAGCTCTTCATGTTGGTTTAGAACACCTTGGTTTAGAACACCGTCGACCGCTACTTGTAGCGGTAGGTGATGCGGCCGCGTGAGAGATCGTACGGCGAAAGTTCGATTTTGATGCGGTCGCCGGGAAGAATACGGATGTAATGACGGCGCATTTTGCCCGAGATGTGACCGAGCACCTCGTGGTCGTTGTCAAGCTTGACCTTGAACATCGTGTTCGGCAGGGCCTCGAGGACCTCGCCTTCCATCTCAATTTTCTCTTCTTTGCTCAAAAAACTCCTGGATTGCTCGTGCTTGGAGCAAAGTTTAGGTGGTCGACCGGGCGACGACGGAGATTTTGCTTCAGCGCAGCTGCTCTGCGACGCGAGCGAGATCCTCAGAGGAAGCAGGCGCCGGAACCCAAGGGAGCGTCAGCGGATCGTCGTCGTAGCGCGGCACGACGTGCATGTGAAAGTGGAAAACGGTCTGCCACGCGGCCTCGCCACACGAGTTGATCAGGTTCACGCCGGTGGCACCAAGCGCCGAGGTCATGCGCACGGCGATGCCCTGCGCCATATCTACGACGCGATGAATGTCTTCGGCTGAGATTTCGAGCAGATTGGCCGAGTGGTTGCGCGGGATCACAAGTGTGTGACCGCGCGTCGCCGGGTTGATATCGAGAAAGGCGACGCTGTGCTCGTCGGCCTCGACCACCTCGGCCGACGCCGTACGATCGGCGATCGCGCAGAAAATGCAGTCATCGGGCATGCGAAAAGCCTACAGACCGCCGCCGCTGCGGGCAAACGCGATCGCCTCGTCTGCGGTCGAAAGCTCCCCGGCATAGCGGGCTTCAGCAATTGCCTCGAGTAGCCGACCGAGCTGTGGACCAGGGTCAATGCCGAGCTCACGAGCGAGCAGATCGCCGCGTACCAACGGTTCGGCCTTACCTGAAGCCCTCCAGTCGAGCGCCGCGCGATTGAGTTCACGCGCGAGTTCGAGGTGCGAGTCAATCGATTCGTCGGCCTTGCGACCGCGTGTCGCGGTTCGATCGGCGACCGACAGCACTCCGACCTCGACTTCGACCGGTTCACATGAGCGCAGGTAGCGATAGATCGTGCGCGGCGGCAGCGGTCGCTGGTGCACCAGAAAACCGAGATCGAGGTGGTGACGTGTGATCGCCGAAACGAACTGGGTGAAGCGATCGCTGACATTGAAACGCCGGCAGATCGTCCGGGCGAGCTCGGCCCCCTGCCGGTCGTGGTCGGGAAAGCCGACATGCCCGTTGTCGAATACCGTGCGTGTCCGGCTCTTGGCGATGTCGTGCAGCAACGCCACGAAGCGCAGCGCCTGACCTCGAGTCATCTCGTCGGCCAGCGGCTGATCGAGCAGCGCCTTTAGGCGGTCGGCGTCAGCGGCAAATACCTGCCCGGGATCGTCGACCAACTCGATCAGCCGAACGAGCACTTCGATCGTGTGGTCGAAGGCGTCGAGATGGTGGTAAACCGATTGTTCGACGCCATGGAGTTCGATTAGCTCCGGCACCAGCGCTGGCAGCAGACCGAGCTCCTCGAGCAGACTGAGGCCGCGCAATACCCCGTCGCTAAGCACCAGCGCGCGCAGTTCAGCAAACTGGCGCTCGGCAGCCGCCTCGGTGATGCCCGCGGCATGGAGCTTGGTCAGGCGCGCGGTCTCGGCGTCGGGGGCGAATCCGAGTGTCGCGGCGAACCTCGGCAGCCGTAGCGGGCGAAGCGGATCGTCGGTGTAGGCCGATTCACCGAGCACCCGCAGAGTCGAGCCCGCAAGGTCTTCCAGCCCGCCGAAGAGATCGATCGGGTTGCTGCTCTCGCGCGTGCCGGGTCCGAGCGAAACCGCCATCGCGTTGATCGTGAAGTCACGCATCGCAAGGTCTTGTTCGATCGTCTCGCCGCGCAGCGCGGTGATGTCGATCTGCAGGTCGGTTCCCTGCGGACTGACACGCCAGGTGCCGAAGCGCTCGGACATGCTGAAGATGTCGCCGTGCAACCGCTCGTGAATCGCGCGCGCCACCGCGCGGGCGTCGCCATTTACAGCCAGATCGATGTCCGTGACCGGGCGGCCGAGCAGTACGTCGCGCACACTCCCCCCGACGAGCCAGGTCGCAGTCGAACCGTCGAGCGCGCCGTTGACCGCCGCCACCGGGCCGTCGGCCAACGCTGCGCTGACACGCCCAGAGATGTCGACAGCTCCACTCATCCCGTTCTCATCGAGGTGAGTAGTCGCGCAACGTTCGCGGCGTCAATCCACACGTGATCTCGTAGTTGATCGTGCCGGCGCGTTCGGCGACCTCTTCTGTGCTGATCGACGCAGATCCGTCGTGGCCGATCAGAGTCACCGGCGCCCCGATCTCGACTGCAGCGTCGCCGACATCGACGGTGATGCTGTCCATGCTGACTGTTCCACGCTGCGGGAAGCGTTGACCATCGATCAACACGTCAGCCTTGCTCGAGAGAGCGCGACGCCATCCGTCGCCGTATCCAATCGGCACCGTCGCAATCGTCGTGTCGGCCTCTGCGGCGAAGCGGCGCCCGTACCCCGCCGACTCGCCCGCGGCCAACGTCCGGACCGATGCGACGTAGGAACGCAGTGAGAGCCCGGGTTTGAGCCCGCGAGCGGCCGCGTCGACATGAAACGGATCAAGTCCGTAGATCGCAATCCCGCAACGAACGAAGTCGAAATGTGACGCCGCATCGCGCAACGTCGCGGCGCTGTTGGCGGCGTGAGCGAGCAGACCCGGATGGCGCGACTTCGCGCGTTCGGCGAACGCCGCGAATCGCGCGAGTTGCGCGCCGAAGAAATCGTCGTCTAGCTCGTCGGCGGTCGCGAAATGTGTCCAGACACCGGCAGCGCTCAGATTCTCATCAGCGGCGATGGCGTCAAGCACTTCTTCGGCGTCCTGCTCGGTTTTTGCGCCGAAGCGGCTCATGCCGGTGTCGAGCTTTACGTGGACCGCCGTTCGGGCCCCGGCCTCGCCTGCCGCACGGGTAATCGCTGCTACCTGATCGAGTGTGCACGCCGTCAACTCTGCCGCGGTCACGATCGCAGCGTCCGCTTCGCTTGCTTCAAATGGCGCGAGCAGCAGGATCGAACTGTCCGGAAAACGCTCGCGCAGCTGTGCCGCTTCTGCGACGGTCACTACGGCCAGCCGCTCGGCGCCGCCCGCGAGAGCTGCCCCTGCAACTTCGGCCATGCCGTGTCCGTAGCCGTCGGCCTTTACGACAGCGCAAAAACCCGCGCCACCGACCAACTCCGAGCGCAGGCTGCGGCAGTTTGCGGTGATCGCTGCGAGATCAATCTCGGCCACAGCGCGGCGCGGCGAAAGGGTCTGTTGGTCGATTGCCATCTTCGCGGCCACGATAGCGACCGGCCCCGAGGGCCGGCCGGGTCGACCCCTCAGCCGAGCACGGCGGGCAGCGCGTCGATCACGTCGCCGGCGATCATGTGATCGGCACCCCGACGCTCAGACGCCTCGCGGCCGGCTAGCGCGTGGGCGTAGATCGCCGCCGCGGCGGCCGTGTGAGTGTCGAGTCCTTTTGCGAGGTACGCGCCGAGGATCCCTGACAGCACGTCGCCGGTGCCGGCCGTGGCGAGCCCTGGCGCACGCAGCGTGTTGATCAGCGGCGGAGCATCGGGGGTCGCGACGATCGTGTCAGTTCCCTTGAGCACAACGACCGCTCCGCTGCGTCGGGCGGCCTCTGCGGCGGAGCCAAGCCGGTCGGCCTCGACGCTGTCGGTGCCGGAACCAAGCAGTCTCGCTAGCTCGCCCGCGTGCGGAGTGATCACGGTTGGCGCGTCGCGGCTTAACTGCTCAATCTGGCCGGTGAACGCGAAGAGTCCGTCGGCATCGATTAATACGGGCTTGTCGGATCGATCAAGCGCCATGCGAACCAGCTCGCCGGTCGAGTCGGAACGTCCGATACCGGGGCCGATCACCAGCGCGTCGGCGCGCTCGGTCTTTTGCAGCAAGGTCTCGATTCCGTCGGCTGTCAGTCCGCCGTCGACGTCGGGCAGCGGCACGGACATCACTTCGAGCAGTCGCTGCTCGAAAACGATGTTCAAGCTGCGCGGGACGAGCACGGTGACGTAGCCGGCACCCGAGCGTTGAGCGGCCATCGCACTGAGGCATGCGGCGCCGGTCAGCCCTGTTGAGCCGCCGATAATTCCGAGCACGCCCGAGCTGAACTTGGTGCTGGAGTCTTGGCGACGCGGGACGCGGCGCAGCACATGCGCACCGATCGTGCCAGCGGCAGCTTCGATTCTGGCTCCGGTAGTCGCCTCCGCCGGAATGCCGATATCTGCGACGCGCAGCTCACCGCAGTGGAACACGCCGGGCGCGACGAACTGTCCGATCTTTGGCAGATGAAGACTGATCGTCAGATCGGCGAAGACCGCGTCGCCGGCGGCCGCGCCGGTCGAGGCATCGATTCCGGACGGTATGTCTACCGCGATCACACGTGCGGCCGGGGCGCGGCCGTTGATCGCGCCGATCGCCTCGGCAAACAGGCCTTCCGGCGCACCGCTAGCGCCGGTGCCAAGGATCGCGTCGATGATCACACCGGCACGGCTGATCAGGCCGGCATCGAAAGCATGTGGCGGATCGCCAGGCAGTCGCGCCAGGTTGGCCGCAGCATCGGGACTGAGGTTCGCGGGATCCTCGAGCAGCATCACTTCGACGCGTTTGTCGCCGAGCCGGTCGGCGGCCTCGCGCAACAAGCGCGCGGCGACCAAGCCATCGCCGCCGTTGTTGCCCTTGCCGGCGACGATCACGATTGGACCCTCCGGCGATGGCTCGAGCGCAGCGCGAGCGAGGGCCGTGCCGGCCAGCTCCATCAGTTCCAAAGAGGGGACGCCAGCGGTTTCGATCGCCCAGCGATCCATCGCACGCATCTGCGGGGCGTCGTAGAGCGGTTCGGCCCAGCGTGGAAGCTGCGTCTGGGTCGCGCTGGCCGATGCCATAACTAAAGCTCGCTGAGATCTTCGTGCACGAACGCCACGGCTGCGGCAGTCTCGCCGGTGTGCGTAAGCGAAACCCGAACGCCGATGCCGTGTTCGGCGGCGACGTCGGCGGCGCGACCCGTCAGACGCACGCGCGGGGCGCCGCCGGTGTCGACGACTTCTACGTCGGTGAACGACCAAGCGCGCAGATCGAGCGCCTTAGCGACCGCCTCCTTGGCGCAAAAGCGAACGGCCAAGTGCTGGACCGGGCGGCCGTGCATCTGGGCATATGCCTGTTCTGCATCCGTGAAGAGCCGGTTTGCGAGGTTCGGTCGACGCTCAAGCGCGCGTTCGAGTCGCTCGATTTCCAGCAGGTCTATGCCAAGTCCGATCATGCGGCGCAGACTAATGGATCGGGCGGCGCGATCGCCGCGACCCTGGCCGAATGTCTACTCGACGGTGACGGTCTTGGCGAGGTTTCGCGGCTGGTCGACGTTGAGCCCGCGCTTACGAGCAATGTGGTACGCCAGCAGCTGCAACGGCACCACGGCCAGCACCGGCTGCAGCAGCCAGTGCGTGCGCGGAACAAACAGCACTTCATCCGCGTAGGTCGAGACCTCTTTATTGCCTTCGGTGGCCACGGCGATCACGTGCGCGCCGCGTGCACGAACCTCGGCGATGTTCGAGGCGACCTTGTCGAGCACCGGCGAATCGGTCGCGACGGTGACGACGGGCGTCTTCTCGTCGAGCAACGCGATCGGACCGTGCTTCATCTCGCCGGCAGCGTAGGCGTCGGTCGGGATGTACGAGACCTCTTTGAGCTTCAGCGCTCCTTCGAGTGCGACACCGAGCCCGATGTGACGACCGAGATAGAGGAAGAACTCGGCTTTGTGCCAGCGCTCTGCGATCTCGGCGGCACGCTCGTCGTCGGCGGGAATCATCTGGTCGAGATAGTGCGGCACGCGGCGAAGCTCGGTAATCAGCTCGCGGCGGTCCTCCGTCGAAAGCGTTCCCTTCAGTTCAGCGAGTTTCAGTGCGAAGAGGTACATCGCGGCAACCTGCGAGACGAAGGTCTTTGTGGCCGCGACGCCGATCTCGAGGCCAGCACGGGTGTAGAGCGTTGCGTCGGAGTCGCGCGTAGCTTGCGAACCCATCACGTTGGTGATCGCGACGACCTTCGCCCCGGCTTCGCGCGCCAGTCGCATCGCGGCAAGCGTGTCGGCGGTCTCGCCGCTCTGGGTGATGCCGATCACGATGTCGTTCTTACGCAACACCGGGTCGCGGTAGCGATACTCGGAGGCCACGTCCATCTCAACCGGCACGCGTGCCCAGCCCTCAATCACGTAGCGACCGATCAGGCCCGCGTGATACGACGTGCCACAGGCGACGATCACGACGCGATCGGCGGCCGCAAGTTCTTCGTCACTGAGAAAATCGCCGAGATCGACGCTCGCGTCGTCGGCCACGCGGTCGGCGATTGTCTCGGCAAAAGCATCGGGCTGCTCGTAGATCTCTTTGAGCATGAACGTCTCGAAGCCGCCCTTCTCGGCGGCGTCGTCATCCCATGTGACCTCGTCGATCGAGCGGGTCAGGGGCTCACCGGCAGAGGTGAAAAACTCGGTGCCCGAAGGACGGATCGCGACGATCTCATCGTTCTCGACGATCTGGACTCGCCGAGTTTCGCGCAGAAAGGCCGGAATTGCCGAGGCGACGAACGCCTCTCCGTCACCGATTCCCACGACCATCGGGCACTCCTTACGCGCGGCGACCATCAGGTCGGGCTCGTCGGCGCTGATCGCGACGAAGGCGTAGTGGCCGCGAAGCTCGTTGAACGCGGTGCGTACAGCGTGGACCAGATCACCGTCATAGTGGTGCGCCACGAGGTGCGCGACCACCTCGGCATCGGTCTCTGAAGTGAACTCGGCGCCCGCGGCGATGAATCGCTCGCGCAACTCGACCCAGTTCTCGACGATGCCATTGAGCACGATCTGAATCTTCTCGGTCGGGTCGAAGTGCGGATGGGCGTTCTCCTCAGTAACGCGCCCGTGAGTCGCCCAACGCGTGTGCCCGATGCCCGTGGTCGCCGCGTCTGCGGCCGCCGTGTCACCGTTGGATCGAGCAGCGACGGCTTTCTTTAGGTTCTCGAGGTTGCCGACGGCCCGCACCGAGTCGATTGAGCCGTCGGTGACCAGTGCAATTCCGGCCGAGTCGTAGCCCCGGTACTCGAGGCGTTCGAGTCCTGCGATCAGAAGTTCACGAGACGGTCGTGAGCCGACATATCCGACGATTCCACACATAAGCAGTGGAGTGTAGGTAGCGCGCTGCGGCCGTCGGTCAGGCCCGCAAGTTGCGCAGGGTTCCTATCCGAGTTCGCGCTCGATCAGGCCGGCGAGCCTGGCGCAGACAGCGTCGGCCTCATCCGCGGTCGGAGCCTCGGCCATCACGCGGACCAACGGCTCTGTGCCCGACGGGCGCACAAGTACCCGTCCACGGCCTGCCAGGGCCGCTTCTTCGTCGCTGACAGCGGTCCAGACCGCGTCCGCCCCGGTGATCGCCGAGCGATCGGCGACCCGTACGTTGACCAGTGCCTGCGGCAGTTTGTCCATCGGGACGACGTCATGCAGCCCGCCCTCGCGGCCGGCCAGGGCCTCAAGCGTGAGCAGCGCGCTCGCAGTGCCGTCACCAGAGGGCGCAAAGCCGCGCTCGATCACGTGACCGGACTGCTCCCCCCCAAGCATCCAGTCGCGCGCAAGCATCTCATCGAGGACGTAGCGGTCGCCGACCGGCGTCGTGGCGACATTAATCCCAGCCTCGTCCATCGCCTGGTGAAATCCAAAGTTGGTCATTACGGTCACAACCACACCGTCGCCCGGCAGCCGGCCCTGCTCGCGCAGATGCAGCGCCGCCAGCGCGATCAGCTCGTCACCGTCGACCACCCGCCCCGCTCGATCGACTGCCAGTACGCGATCGCCATCGCCGTCGAAGGCGAATCCTGCCGTCGCGGGATGTCCGTCGGCTTCGGCGGCCTGGACGCGCTCAATCAGCTTTTCAAGGTGCGTCGATCCGCAGTCTGCGTTGATGTTGCGGCCATTAGGGGTGTCGGCGACTACTTCCACCTCCGCGCCGAGTCGACGCATGATCTCAGGCGCCACCCGATACGTCGCACCGTTGGCGGTATCGAGAATGATCCGCATGCCGCTCAGGTCGAGCCCGTCGAAGCGCTGGTGCAGTGCGCGCAGATAGTCGTCGGCGGCACCATGCAGCGCGGTCACCGATCCGTGATGCTCGGACTTGTCGGTCGAGCCGTCGATCCGCGCCTCGATCTCGACTTCGGTGGCATCAGACAACTTCAAGCCGTCAGCGCCGAAGAACTTGATCCCGTTGTCGGCATAGGGGTTGTGCGAGGCCGAAACGACCGCCACGAGATCAAACCCGTAGTTGCCGATCAAGACGGGCGCTGCCGGAGTCGGCAGCACTCCGGCCAGCTTCACGTCTGCCCCGGCCGCTGCGGCACCGCGTGCCAGCGCGGCCTCGATGCGCTCGCCCGATTCGCGTGTGTCGCGCAGAATCGCCATGCGGGTGCGTTCGCCGCCGAGCACTTCAACGGCGGCGCGACCGAGCGCCTCGACGAGATCGTCGGTCAGCAAAGCGGCCGCGTCACCGCGGATTCCGTCGGTGCCGAAGAGCTCTCGTTGAGATGTCGTCAAATCAGACAAGTCGTCGCCGCGGGCAGGAGAAACTCCAGCCTACTGAGGCGTGACAGCCGACAGTCGAGCGAGCGCTTTTAACGCTTGCTGAACTGCGGACGCTTACGGGCTTTCTTGAGTCCAGCCTTCTTACGTTCCTTGACGCGTGAATCACGTGTCAAGAAGCCGGCGCGCTTGAGCTCGCCGCGAAGGTTTACGTCTGCCTCGAGCAACGCCTTGGCGATGCCGTGACGGACGGCGCCGGCCTGAGCGGCGACTCCGCCGCCGTGGACGCGGGCAATCACGTCAACCTTGTCGAGGCTGTCGACCTTTACGAGCGCCGATTTGGCGGTGACCTGCAGGGTCGGACGGGGGAAGTATTCGCTGAGCGTGCGTCCGTTGACCTCGATGTTGCCCTTTCCGGGCTTCATGATCACGCGGGCGACGGCCGTCTTACGCTTGCCGGTCGCGATGTAGCGAGCGTCAGCGGCGAGCGAGAGCACAGGGTCGGCGACGGGTGCGGCCTCGACGGGAGCCTCGGCTGCGACCTCTGTCTCCGCTTCTGCCTCGACCGGTGCGTCTGGCGTCTCAGCGTCTGGCGTCTCAGCGTCTGGCGTCTCAGCGTCTGGCGTCTCGCCAGCCTGTTCCGCCGTAGCCCCGACCGGGGTCTCTTCTGGCGTCGGCCCGTCTGGCGTCGGCTCGGCCGCCGCTGCGCTGGTGTTCTCGGCGCTGGTGTTCTCGGCGTCGGTGTTCTCGGCGCTGGTCGTCTCTTCGCTCACGTTCAAAATCTCTCTCTAATCCTAAGGCTGGTTCGTTCTAGGGCTGGTTCGTTCTAAAGGCTGGGTCGGGTGGTTCGGTTTAGGCCGTGATCTCGACGACGCGCGGGTTCTGCGCGGCGTGTGGGTGCTCGGTGCCCGCGTAGACCTTCAGCTTGCGCAGTTGGGCGCGGCCCATCTTCGTGCGCGGGAGCATGCCCTTGACGGCGGTGCGGATTACCTCTTCAGGACGGCGCTCGAGTTGCTCCTCGAGGGTGCGCTCGCGCAGTCCACCGGGGTATCCGGTGTGGCGGTAGTAAATCTTCTCGGTCAACTTGTTGCCCGAAACGCGAATCTTCTCGGCGTTGAGCACGACCACGAAGTCGCCGGTGTCGATGTGCGGCGTGTACTCGGGCTTGTTCTTGCCGCGGAGCGTGTCGGCGATCTGCGTGGCGAGGCGGCCCAGGGTCTTGCCCTCGGCGTCCACAATGACCCATTCGCGGGTGCGAGTCGCTGGCGTGGCTACGTAAGTCTTCATGTGATCGATTTCTGTTTCTCTGCTTTTTGCTTCTGGCGCTTTTGGTTTCTGTGCGTTTCTCGAAAAGAGGGTCAATCGCGCAGACGGCGCGCAAAAAACACGGCGAGCGACAGCGCTGCGCCGTGCGAATGTCGTGAAGGATAGACGAACCCGCGTCAAACCTGAGGTTTCTCGGCAGCGGGTCGCAATACGACGCCCACGTTCTTTATACTCCTCAACTTGCACGCCTGCCGAGTCCGCGAACCACCTGGGTCGCGGAGCGGGGGAACCAGTTGAAGACCGGTCCGTGACCGGGCTTCGTGGGGCGAATCGGATCGCCTGATTTCCACTCACCTGGAAGTCGAGCACGGATCTGTAGCGCTGCTCTTCAGCGCGAGCCCGACAGCTAACCCCGTAGGCCCCGATAGCTGAACACAGCGCGAAACAACGCAGCGCTCACTGCACCAGCACAAGAAGAGAAAGGCCGAACCGCCGCCCGATGGCAATCCGCAACTCACGCCTGAGAACCAGCGCAATCTTCACCGCATTCGCGATCGCCTTGTCGTTGACGGTCGTGATCTCATCTTCATCGCCCGCGCGCGCCGAATCAACAGGTGGCAGCAACGTCGAGATCCTTCCGAAGATCACAGAAATCGTCTGCACCCGCGCCTGTGCTCATAAGAAATCCTTCCAAGCTGGCAGCACTCTGCGCATCAGCGGTGAGAATCTCGATGTCGCCAAGCAGATCGTCTTCCTCGGCTCGCGCGGCCCCGACGACGACGTCGTCGCGTCGGTTGCAAGCGCGAAGACTCGGAAGGCCAAGGTCGTAATCCCGGCCGGCGCGGTGAGCGGCCCGATCATTGCCGCAACTGCGGCTGGCGACCGCTCAAGGCAGACTCGCGCCGTGGCGATCCGCCCGATGCCCCCAGTGATCGGCTCGCCGGATCTACAAGCCGTCGGCGGCGTTGCGATTCCCGGAGTTACCTTCGAGACGGGCACTAGTACACCGCGCGTCGTGTTCACGGGCGCCAAGCAACTGGTTCGCTACTCGCTGCGCGTCAATGGCATCGACAGCGCAAATGCAACCGTGTCGCTGACCAAACAGAGCACCGGCGTCGTCGCGGCCAGCTGGAACGTGGCAGTTCCCGCCGGCCAGGTCGTCTCGGTGGACTGGGACGGTCTCTCGGCTGGCAAGCCGGCTGCAAGCGGCCGCTACGTCTTCACCGCTCAGGTCCACTCCGGCGGCACCGTCGCTGCAGCGGCCAGCGCTCCGAAGATTGCCTCGACCGGCGATCGCGACGCGTTCGATCTCTACGGATTCATCTTTCCGGTCCGCGGCAAGCACAACTTCGGCCAGTACGCGGCGAGCTTCGGCGGCGGCCGTGGGCACCAAGGCCAGGATGTCATGTCACGCTGCGGCACCAAATTGGTTGCCGCACGCGGCGGCACTGTGATTCAAAGTCGCTTCCAAGGCGCCGCAGGCAATTTCATCGCTATTCGCCCGGACTTCGGGATTGGCGACCAGGCCTACCTGCACATGGCATCGACATCGCCGTTCAAGCCCGGCGATCGCGTTTACACCGGTCAGATAATCGGCAACGTTGGTCAGACCGGACGCGCAAGTGGGTGCCACCTGCACTTCGAGCGGTGGACCGGCGAGATCTGGCGCAGCAAGCCGGTCGATCCGTTGCCGGATCTACTGGCCTGGGATCAAGTCAGCTAGCCGCTAAGCAGTGTTTTCGACGGGCTGCGGTCGCTCGGTCGCGGGCGCAATCGATTCGGCGATGACCGGCACGTCGTGCCCTGGCGCAAAGGTGATCGCGCGGCGCACGATCGGTTCTTCGCTGTCGCGCGTCAGTCGCAGGTCGGCACGACGAGCGATCGTCTGGATCACGACGCGCATCTCGTAGAGCGCGAACGACGCGCCGATGCAGCGGCGAATGCCGCCGCCGAACGGCAGCCAGGTCGAGCCTTCGGGGCTCCCGTTGATGAAGCGCTCAGGCTTGAACTGCTCGGCGTCGGCGTAGCTGGCCTCTCGATAGTGCGACAGATAGATGTTCGGCGCGATCACCTTGCCGCGCGGAACCGTGTGGCCGGCGATCTCAAACGGGTCTTTCACAACGCGCGCGACCAGCGGGAGGATCGGGCGCATCCGCAGTGACTCCTTGACGACAGCGTCGGTGTACTCGCTCTCGCCGGCGAAGGCCTCTTCGCGCACGCGAGCCCAGACGTCAGGGCGCCGCAGGATCAACTCGAAAGCCCAGGCCAGAGAGGTCGCCGTGGTCTCGTGACCGGCGACAACGAGGGTGACCAGTTCGTCGCGCAGCTCATCGTCGGTCATCGGATTACCTTCTTCGTCGCGCGCTTCAAGCAGCATCGAGAGGATGTCCTCGCGTTCATCCGAGTCGGGCGCGGCGCGGCGAGCGGCGATCTCGTCAAGCATCAGTGAGTCGAACTTGTGTTTGGCGATAGCGAAGTCAGCGAACACGCGACGCTCTAGGGCCGGCAGCTTGCGCACGATCGGCATCAGCGCAAACTTTTTGAACCAGCGATTCGGGTCGATCGCGTTCATCCGATCACGAAACTGATTGCGACGCTGGTCGTCGGTGATGCCGAAGACGACTCGCAGGATCACGTCCATCGTGATCGCCTGCGTCTCTTCGCGCAGGGTGAACGCCTCGCCTTCGGGCCAACCGTCGATCGCCTCGTCGGTGATCGCGGCGATGTCATCGAGATAGGCGCGCATACGGTCGCCATGAAACGGCGGCAGCAGCAGCCGGCGCTGGCGCAGGTGTCGCTCTTCGTCGAGCACGAGCACGGAGTTGTCACCGACGATCGGTGCAAGTACGACGTTCGCCTCGCCCGCGTGCAATCGATCGGCCTTGGCCGTAAAGACTTTGCGAATCTCGCTGGGGTCGGCCGTCATCACGATCCTCCCGATCCCGAGGAAGTGCACAGTGAAGGTGTCGCCAAACTTCGCGCGCTGGCGCAGCAGGAAGTTGACCGGACGAAACACCCACTGAAACGACTGGACCAACGCAGGTGACCGCGGACCAGGCGGAAGCGACGTAGCAGGAGAAGCCATCTCAATCAGTTTATTACACGTCGCGCCAATAAGTCCTCGGCGCCGGACGAACGATCGGTCAGACGGCCATGCGACCTTTGACCATTCCCTCGAGCTGGGCCAAAGAGGTGTGGATGTGGCGCTGCAGCGAGCGGTGAGTCATCAGTCGCATCGCCAGTCCGCGCAGCAATCCAGCAGGCTCTTGGGCCGATTCGATTCGTACGCGCGTGCCGGCGCCCTCAGGAATCAACAGCACGCTGATCGTGGTCGTCCGGTCAAGTCGCGGAACGCGGCGGTTGGACGGATGCTCCTCGGTGTGGCTCCAGCAGATCTGGCGCGCCGGTTCGTAGATCACTACCTCTTGTTCGACGCGATCACAGAAGACGTGGTAGTTGCCGCTGACGACCTGCTTGCGGCCGAGCCCCTCCCCTTCGAGGACCTCAATCTGCTGCGCGAACGACAGCCAGTGGGCGAGGCAGTTCGCGTTGTCGATGAACATCCACACTTGCTCGCTCCGTGCGTCGATGTATAGCTCGCCTGATGACTCAATCATTCCATTTCCTCGCCTGAAATTCAGGATAGACGCGGAATTGGCGGTGGCGTGCGTTAGTAAGTTTGCGGTTGCGTTGCGCTGTGATCGGCCGCTAAGCCGTCAATGCGACTTGCTCACCGCGCTTGACGCGGTACATCGACTCGTCAGCACGCTCGAGAATGTCGAGTGCGTCCTCGTCGCCGTTTTCGTACTCGGCGACGCCGATGCTCAGGCCGACGGGGTTATCGAGGCCATCGGTGGCGTCCTTGGTTAGGTTGGTGCGAATCGAGCGAAGGTCGTCGAGCGTCGTCTCGGGGCAGATCACTGCAAACTCGTCGCCACCGATGCGCGCGACTAGGTCGGTGTCGCGCATGCGGTGGTCGAGACGCGTTGCGATCTCGCGCAGCAGGACATCACCTGCGGCATGGCCGTAGCGGTCGTTTACCTGTTTGAAGCCGTCGAGGTCGACGACCATCACGCCGAGCTTGCGGCCGTAGCGCTCGGCGCGACGCCACTCGAGATCGAGGCGGCGTTCGAAGGCCTTGCGGTTGGGAATTCCAGTCAATGCGTCGACCATGGCGTCGGCCTCGGCGATACGGCGGCGGCGGCGTTCACGAAGCAGGAAGAACCCGAACGCGGCGGCAAGCAGGCCAAGACCGGCCAGCGCCCAACGCATCCAAGACGGGATGTGGTCGACAAGACGGGTGATCACGAAGCTGCCCTGGATACCGGCCAGGTCAGCCCCGGCGGCGCGCTCGGCCGCGATG
>JBASTN010000015.1:0-47979 GCA_049274915.1 Solirubrobacterales bacterium | reverse complement strand
CGGTCGTTGCACGACTTTCGTGCGCGGAGAGCTCGAGCTGTCGGCCGACTGAAGGCTGATGCGCGAGATCCGCGCTGAGCGCAGCCACACACCGGGCGCTCACCAAGGATGGAGAGCCCGGGCCGTGAGGTGGCGTGCGCTCAGCTGCGGATCCGCGAACTCGCCCATTCGCGGTTGCGGGCGCGCGGCAAGCTGCAAGTCGCGCGCGTGCGTTCGGGCGAGGACCACTCGATGCCGAAAGCCCAGTCGCCGTCGGAGACGGTTGCCTGAGAAACGGCTTCAGTGGACGCTTGGCCTGCGGCGCTGGTGACCGTCGCACCAGTAACTGCTTCATCACTGATGACGCGGTATTCACCAAGCGTGGCGAAGTCGATTGCGATATCGATGCCGGCGGCGACGGCGCGGGCAGTTTTGTTTTGCGTGTGAAAGAACATATGTTCGTATCTTGCGATCACCGTCGGACGGAAAAAACGAACACTTGTTCGCAACGTACCTTTTACGCATGGTTGCCGGCAAAACAGCTACGTCCGAGGATGCCTGCAACTGGTGCGCCGCGGCCGTGGCGGCCGAGAACCGATATGCCGTCACTGAAATCGCGCTCGCTCGGGAGTTGTCGTTCTGCCGACTTGAGCACATAGTCCCGTGGGTGATTCGAGAGAAGCGACGCGAGCGCGGAATGATCGCTGCGGTCGACGACGCAGTAGCGAAAACATTGCTTGAAGAGGCCGGGGATTGTGCTGAGTGCGGATCCGTACCGCAGGACGGCGCCGTCGTATTGGTTCACGAGCGATCCGGCGAAAGGATCCTCGACGCTTTTTGCTCCTTGGAGCATCTGCGCGCATGGGCATCGGCCGGCGGGCACTGGGCTCGTTAGTTCAACCAGACGTCCCAGAGATTCCCGTATCGATGCAGGTGCCTCCGCGCCTGGACCGAATATCCCAACAGTGCGTGTTACGCTAGAAAAACCCCTTGAAATCCGCGTAAAACGCGGGAATTCGCGTCCTCGAGATGGCCAGGAAACGGCCGGGAAACAGAAAGTGCAAAAGCTTTTAATCGAAGGCGGTCAACCGCTCTCCGGCACGATCCAACCAGCCGGTAATAAGAATGCCGCGCTGCCTTGCATTGCTGCGGCGCTGCTGACCGAGGACGACGTTGTCCTCGAGAACGTCCCGCGCATCCGCGATGTCGATGCGATGGTCGCGCTGCTTGAGAACCTCGGTGTCACTGCCGAGTGGCGTGGCGATCACGAACTCGTACTCAACGCTTCAGGTGTCGACCACCAGGACGTCGACGAGGAGCTCGCAAACCGCATTCGTGCGTCGTTCCTGCTTGCCGGTCCGCTGCTGGCGCGTTTCGGCCGCGTCGAGATGCCGCCGCCTGGCGGCGACGTGATCGGACGGCGCCGGCTGGATCCACACCTCGATGCCTTTCGCGCACTTGGTGCCACGATCGAAGTTGATCGTTGGCTAACGATGAGCGCGCCTAACGGCCTGCGCCCGACCGACTTCATGATGGACGAGCCTTCGGTGATGGCAACTGAGAATGCTTTGCTCGCGGCGTCGATGACGCCCGGCGAGACGATCATCCGTAATGCCGCCAGCGAGCCGCACGTGCAGAACCTTGCGCGGATGCTCGTCAGCATGGGCGTCGAGATCACTGGTGTCGGTTCGAATGTGATGCATGTGCACGGCTCTGACAGTCTGCGCGGGACGCGTTTCCGCATCGGCCCGGACCACATCGAGGTCGGCAGCTTCATCGCGCTGGCTGCCGCAACACGTGGCGAGTTGCGCATCAAGGATGCGGCGCCTGAAGACTTGCGGATGACGCGGCTCGGGTTCGAGCGACTCGGCGTTGAGATCAAGATCGACGGTGACGACGTGATCGTCCCGGCCGACCAAGAGATGATCGTCAAGAACGACGCCGGCGAGATGATGCCGAAGATCGAGGATGGCCCTTGGCCCGCGTTCCCTGCCGACCTAACGAGCATCGCGCTTGCGCTTGCGACGCAGTCGCACGGAAGCGTGATGATCCACGAGAAGATGTTCGAAAACCGCCTCTTTTTTGTCGACAAACTCGTCGCGATGGGGGCGAATATCACGCTTTGCGATCCGCACCGCGCGATCGTGATTGGCCGGTCGCGTCTGCGC
This sequence comes from Solirubrobacterales bacterium, assembly GCA_049274915.1. Lineage (GTDB taxonomy): Bacteria > Actinomycetota > Thermoleophilia > Solirubrobacterales > JACPNS01 > JACPNS01. The sequence goes on along the minus strand of JBASTN010000015.1, from coordinate 45,832 downwards.
GGAGAGCGTTTGGAGAGCCCCGACATTCGCGCCGGGATGGCCTTGCTGATTGCCGCGCTCTGTGCCGACGGCACGAGTGAGATCGGCAACATCACCCAGATCGACCGCGGTTACGAGAAGATCGACGAGCGTCTGCGCGAGCTCGGCGCACACATCGACCGCATTTCCACTGAACCGGTTCACGCCTAGGAGTCCGTGAGATGAGCGGACTGCAGCCGAACGACCCGGCGTTCGCTGCCGGGGCACGATCTGAGACGATCCGGCCGCCAGGCAGGACGATTCCCGTGCCGACTGGCACACGTGACGTCCTGCCCGAAGAGATGGCTGAACTTCGGGAGATTTCGTCCGCTGCGCTGATGGCGTTTGACGCGGCCGGCTACGGCGAGGTCGCGACTCCGGCGCTTGAGTTTGAAGAGACGATGAGGATCGGCGATCCTGAGTCCTCGGGCCGTGTCTACAGGCTGCCTGACAAGGACGGCAAGGCGCTCGTCCTGCGCTTTGACTCGACGATTCCGATCGCTCGGTTGGCTGCGACTCGCTACCGCGACGAGCCGGCGCCGCTGCGTTTTTGTTACCTGCAGAGCGTCTACCGCCCGGTCGAGCCCAAGCGGGCACAGTCGCGCCAGTATCTACAGATTGGGATGGAGCTGCTGGGGTCGGCGGCGCCCGAGGGCGATGCGGAAGCGATCAAGTTGCTCAGCGACGTTCTGACCGCTGCGGGGCTGCGCGACTTCAAGATCGCAGTCGGCGACGTGGGTTTCTTTGCCGGACTGCTCGAGTCGTCGGTCGGCGACGGGTCACTGAATGAGACTGCCCGCGGCGCGATCATGCACGAACTTCAGACGCGCGACATGGTTGGCCTCAATCGGGAGTTAGCCTCGGCAGACGGCCTTCCAGCCGAAGATCGCGACCGCCTCGCGACGGTCGCCGCAGCGAGAGGAGGCCGCGACATGATCGAGCGCGAAGGAGCGACTCGCCTGGTCGAACTTGACGACTTGTTGCAGAGCGCTGGCGTTGCCGACCGCGTGATTTATGACCTAGGTCTCGTTCGATCGCTCAGCTATTACACGGGGACAGTGTTGGAGATTTACGTGCCGTCAAGCGGCTTTCCGATCGGCGGAGGCGGGCGCTACGACGATCTCGTCGGCCGGTTCGGTCGCGACCTGACGGCCTTCGGGTTTGCGCTGAACATGGAGCGACTGCACCTCGCGGTACTTGCAGAGAGAGAAGCAAATTGATGAGTGTTGATCGGATCACTGCGGCGGTGCCGCGCGGGACTTTGATGTCGGGCTCGCTCTCGCTGCTCGAACGCGCCGGGTACGACGTCGACGAAGTCCGCGACAACGACCGCAAGCTCTTCTTCGAGCGCCAGGGTTTGATCACGATGCGTCCTAGCGACGTGCCGACGTACGTCGAACGTGGCGTCGCAGATATCGGGATCGCGGGCAAAGACGTTTTGATGGAGCAGTCCGATCGTGACCTCTACGAACTCGTCGATCTCGAGTTCGGCGCCTGCAGTCTTGTGGTCGCAGTTGCGGGGGCTGACGCGCAGACGGCTGACGAGAGTTCGCGTCGTCGCGGGACGTTGCGCGTCGCGACAAAGTACCCACGCATCACCGAGCAATACTTCTCATCGACCGGGCGCCAGGTGGAGTTAGTTGAAGTTAAGGGCTCTGTCGAACTGGCCGCGATCGCCGGCCTTGCCGACGCGATCGTCGACATCACTGCGACCGGCACCACGCTGCGTGAGAACGGCTTGGTAGTGAGCGAACAGATCATCGACTGCAGCGCACGACTGATCGCCAATCCCGGCGCGTACCGTCTCAAATCCGAGGCGATCGACGCGGTGGTTGAGCAACTACGGCAGATGGTTGCGACTCAGAGCTGAGTCCGGATGCCTGTAAAACGATTTCCCAGCGACGTGACGGCGGCCGAGATCCGCTCGCTGTCGCCGGATATGCCGGTAGAGGCCGTTGCGGCGATTCTGCGCGACGTAAAGAGCGGCGGCGACCACGCGGTGCTCGAGTTCGAGCACCGGTTCGGTGGAGCGGCGACGCCGGAAGATGGCGCGAAGTTACGCCCCGTTGACCGAGAGTTCATCGCAGCGGCCCTGGACGAGATCGACTCCGAGCTGCGCGCAGCCTTAGAACTGGCAATCGCCAATGTCCGGCAGGTGGCCGAGACGCAAGTCACCAACGACCAGACTGTCTCGTTGGCGCAAGGTCAGTCGATCGAGTACTTGAGCACGCCGGTCAAGCGTGCCGCCGCCTACATACCCGGCGGGCGCGGCTCCTATCCCTCGACCGCGGTCATGTGCCTCGTCAGCGCGCACGCGGCGGGCGTTGAGTCGATCGTGGCCGTCAGTCCAGCCCGTGAGCACGGTGAGGTTGATTCTGCCGTGGCGGCTGTTTGTGGACTGCTCGGTGTTACCGAGCTATATGCAATCGGTGGGGCGCAGGCGATCGCAGCGCTGGCTTACGGAACCGAAACGATCGCGCCGGTCGATGTAATCGTCGGACCAGGCAACTCATACGTTCAAGAGGCGAAGCGTCAACTCGTCGGACGTGTCGGCATCGACGGCGTCGCAGGCCCCAGCGAACTCGTTGTCGTCGCCGACTCGACAGCCGACTCCGAGGCGATAGCCCTGGACCTACTGGCGCAGGGCGAGCACGGGCCCGACTCGCTGGTCGTGCTGATCTCGCCGGATCCGGAGTTGATCGACGCAGTAATCGAACGCGCTAAATCAATCGAGGCAGAGATGGCCGTGGTGCTCGCTCACGACCTCGACAGCGGCGTAGCCCTGGCCGATGCGCTCGCCCCAGAGCACATGCAAATTGCCGCAGCAGATTCCGAGCTTGAGCGACTGGCAAGCGGCGTCACGCGCGCGGGCTGCCTTTTCGTCGGTCACAATGCGGCGACGGCGTTCGGCGATTATGTGGTCGGGTCGAACCACGTGCTGCCGACCGGAGGCGCCGCCCGTTACGCAAGCGCGCTGTCGGTGAGTACCTTTCGTCGTCGGATGAGCCGCGTGACGATCCCCGACGCCGCAGTCGGACCGCTTGCCCGCGCAGGAGCACGGATCGCCGACGCCGAAGGATTCCCTCTGCACGGTCGTTCGATGGAAGCGAGGAACAAATGAGCCGTAATTCAGAGATCACCCGCAAGACCGGCGAGACCGACGTCAAGCTTTCACTCGGCCTCGACGGCGACGGAGCGGGCACCCGCGAGACCGGCGTCGGCTTTCTCGACCACATGCTCGACCTGTTCGCCCGCCACGGGCACTTCGATCTCGACGTGGCCGCTACCGGTGACCTGCAAACGGGCGCTCACCACACGGTTGAGGACGTCGGGATTGTTCTCGGACAAGCATTCGATCAGGCGCTCGCCGATCGTTCCGGCATCACCCGGTACGCCACCGCGACGATCCCGATGGATGAGGCTCGCGCGAGTTGCTCGATCGACATTTCCGGTCGACCCTTCGTCGCGTTCAATGCCGGAGATCTGCCAGCCGTCAAAGTCGGCGACTTCGACAGTGAGTTGACAGAAGAGTTTCTCCGTGCGTTCGCAAACAACTCGAACCTGACCCTGCACCTGACGATCGAAGCCGGCAGCAATGCCCACCACATGATCGAAGCGGCATTCAAGGCCTTGGCGCGAGCGCTGCGCGCGGCCGTCGCGATTGATCCAAATCAGCAAGGTGTGCCCTCAACCAAGGGCACCCTCACCTCGTGAATCCGTTTTCGTGAGCCCGTACGCCGCGATCCGAGAACAGGCAGCCAGCGGACCAGAGGTCGAGATCGCAATCCTCGACTACGGGATGGGCAACCTGCGATCGGTTGAAAAAGCTCTCGAACACGTCGCCGTCACTGCGACGATCACGTCGGATATCGAACGTGCCCGCGCCGTCGACGGATTGATTCTTCCTGGCGTCGGAGCGTTTCCGGAGGCGATGCGGCAGATTCGCGCTGCGCGTTTCGATGAACTGATCGGCGAGGTCTTGGCGTCCGGCACCCCGGTGCTGGGCATCTGCCTCGGTATGCAACTGCTGTTCGAGAGCTCCAGCGAGCACGAAGGGGCGTGGGGGCTCGGTCTGCTGCAAGGACGAATCGAGACGCTCGACGCGGGCGATCTGAAGGTTCCTCAGCTTGGATGGAACGAGGTCCACTGGAAGCGCTCATCGCCGTTGGTCGAGGGTATTCCGAATCCGGGGTATTTCTACTTCGCCAACTCGTACTCGGCGCGAGTTGTTGACCAGGGCGATGTGCTTGGGGTCTCCGACTACGGCGCCGATTTCGTCGCAGTTGTCGAGAAGGCGCCGCTCTACGGCGCCCAGTTCCACCCCGAGAAGTCGAGCACGCACGGTTTGAAGATGCTCGCCAACTTTGCGGCGATCTGCGCCTCGGTCAAAGCCGGGGTCTGAGCGTTGCCTCTAAGCAAATGATTCTCTTTCCGGCCGTCGACATTCGTGATGGTCACGCGGTGCGACTGACGCAGGGCGACTACGACCGCGAACAGATCTACAACGACGATCCGCTTGATGCGGCATTCAGCTGGGTGGCGGCAGGCGCGACCCATCTGCACGTCGTCGACCTCGACGGCGCCCGCGACGGAGAGCGACGCAACATCGATCATCTGCGCCGGATCGCCGACGAATGCGGCGTGCTGGTTCAGTACGGCGGCGGGCTGCGCGACCTTGACGCGATTGATTCCGCGATCGGTGTCGGTGCGTGGCGAGCGGTCATCGGCACGGCGGCGTTTCGCGACGCCCAGCTTGTTCGCGACGCCGTGGCGCGGTTCGGCGACAAGATCGTGGTTTCTGCCGATGCGCGTGACGGCCGCATCGCCGCACAGGGGTGGACCGAAGCAACGGACCTCGCCGCGACCGACGCTGTGCGACAACTCCGCGAGGAGGGCGTCTCGACCTTCGTTTACACCGATATCGCCCGCGATGGCATGCTGGTCGGCACAGATCACGAAGGACTGCGCGACGTTGGCGCGGCGGCGGGTGAAGGGAGCGTGATCGCGTCGGGTGGCGTCGGAGAGTTGCGGCATCTCGAACAACTGCGCGACCTCGGTCTGGACAACCTCAGCGGCGTAATCGCCGGAAAAGCGCTCTACGAACAGCGCTTCACGATTGACGAAGCACGTGCAGCGCTGCGGGCTGACTGAGCCGCGGTCGTAACCTCATAGCCATGCCGCCACTTAAACGCGTGATTCCTTGCCTGGATGTCGACAACGGTCGTGTCGTCAAGGGCACCAACTTTGTCGACCTGCGCGACGCCGGTGATCCGGTCGAACTCGCCGAGCGCTACGACCTGGAAGGCGCCGACGAGGTCATCTTCCTCGACATCACCGCGACCTCCGGCGAGCGCGACACGATCGTCGAACTGGCGCGGCGGACCGCTGACAACGTTTTTATTCCGTTCACAATCGGCGGCGGAATTCGCTCCGTCGAGGATGCTCAGGCCGTGCTTGACGCCGGGGCAGACAAGATCGCGATCAACTCAGCGGCGGTACGCCGGCCGGGCTTGATCAGCGAGCTGGCCGAGGTGTTCGGCAGCCAGTGCGTCGTGGTCGCGATCGACGCTAAGCGGACGCGCCCGGGCAATGGCATATCCCCGTGGGAGGTATTCACTGCGGGCGGCCGCCACGCGACCGGGCTCGATGTCATCGCATGGGCGATCGAGGCAGTCGGTCGCGGCGCGGGTGAGATCCTGCTCACCAGCATGGACCGTGATGGAACGAAGGATGGCTACGACGTCGAACTCACCCGTACGGTCGCCGACGCGGTCTCGGTTCCGGTGATCGCCTCTGGCGGCGCCGGAAAGCTCGAGGATCTGGTTGCTGGTGTCACCGAGGGTCACGCGGACGCGGTGCTCGTCGCATCGCTGTTTCATTTTGGCGAGTGCACGGTGCATGAGGCCAAAGATGCGATCGCCGCCGCTGGCATCGCGATTCGCCACTAACTGACGCCTAAACCGGCGATCGGCGGTCGCGTCAGCGGTCGCGCCGGCGCATCGCTGCACGACGTTCTTTGGCTTCACGGCGGAACTCGGACCGCGGCACGTAAGACGAAATTGACTCGTATCCGGTGAGGTAGATCCGATTGCCGTCGGAGATCACCGGGTTGTAGGCACCGCTGTTGCGGAAAAAGAGCCGGCGACCGGTCTTCGTGCTGAGTCCGTAGGTGTTGGTCGTGTTGATCGTGGAGAAATAAACGACCCCACCAATCACCGTCGGCGCTCCACTGATTTGACCGCCGGAGTTAAACGACCAGCGCACTCCGCCGCTGCGCGCGTTGAGCGCATAGAAATTACCGTCGTACGAACCGACAAAAATCGTCGGACCGAGTCCGTCGACGTTCTCGACCGCGGCGGCACCGTAGACAAACGCCCCGGTGCCCTTCGACCAGCCGAGCTGACCGCTGGCCGCGGAGAACGAGTAGACCTTGCCGTCGGTGTTCCCGACGTAGACGCGTCCGTAAGCGACCGCAGGTGTGGCGTAGAAATTGCCAGAGCCGAAGCCAAGGCGCGCGCCGCTGGTCGAACTGCGCCAGACACGGCTGCCGCTGCCAGCGCGTACAGCGTGCACCGTGCCGCCGTAAGCTCCGACGAAGATCTTGCCGTCGGCGTAGGCCGGCCCACCCTTGATCGCGCCTCCGGCGCTGTAGGTCCATTCAGTGCGGCCGTTGCTCTGTCTGACGCGGTAGAGCGTTCCGCTCTCGCTGCCGAAGATGACGCTGTCCCCGAGCACCAGAGGTGATGATTCGCTGCGCGAACCGAGGCTCTTAGCCCAGCGAATTCTGCCGGTGCGAGCGTTGAGGGCAACGATTCGGCCGCTCAGCGTGACGACGAAGATCTTGCCTTTGGCGTAGGCCGGCGATGAAGCGCTCAGCGAGCCGACCTTGCGCGTCCATTTCTGACGTCCGGTCTTGGCATCGATCGCGTAGACCCGCGAGTCCTTGCGCACGACAAAGAGGGTCCCGCGTACAAGGATCGGCGAGAATTCGAGCAACTGATTGGCGTTGAAACGCCAGAGCGGTCGCAGCGGTGGTTTCAGCTTCGCGCCTAACGCCCGCGTACGTGCAGCGCTGTATCCATAGATCGGCCAGACGAAGGTCTCGGAGCGGACGTTGAACTCGCGGGGCTTTTCTTCCTTGAACTCGACGTTGGGATTGGAGACATCGTCATTACGACCTTCGATCCAGATGTAGCCCGCCGCCAGCAGACATCCGATCACAAGCACGACTAGCGCGAGCCGCACAAGGCCGTCCTCGCGCGCTTTTGAGAATCGTGGAGATGGCACTGCGCGCACGATAAAGCGCCGAGCGGCCGGCGCGTCCGTATGCTCACAGCGGATTTCTTAGCGATGCCGCAACTTCAAGAGACAAAGATCGAAGCCCTCCGTCTGCTGCCCGGTGCTGCCGGCCTGCTTGACGCGCTGGCCGACGCGGAAGGCGTCTACCTAGTCGGCGGCGCCGTGCGCGACTTGATGCTCGGATTCGCGCAGTTCGATTTCGACCTCGTGGTGGAAGGCTCGGCCGAGGAGATCGCGGAGCTACTGGTCTCACGCCTCGGCGGGAGGGTCACGCTGCACGAGCGGTTTGGCACGGCGACGTTCTACGACGCCGACGGCGATCTGGTGGTCGACATCGCTGCGGCGCGGACCGAGACGTACGCCCAGCCGGGCGCCCTGCCGGATGTCGAACCGGCCGTTCTGGCCGCCGACCTGAATCGCCGCGATTTCACCGTCAATGCGATGGCAGTCGCAGTTTGGCGCGAGCGCCTGGGGGAGTTGTTCGAGTTCGAAGGCGCCAGCGCGGACCTCGCGGGCCGCATACTGCGCGTCACACACAGTCAGAGCTTTGTCGACGATCCGACCCGGCTACTGCGACTACTGAGATACGGCGCGCGTCTGGGCTTCACGGCAGAACCACACACCGAGGATCTTGCGCGCCAGGCGATCGAGGTCGGGGTTGTCGCAACCGTCAGCGGCTCGCGCATCGCCGACGAACTGATGGACCTGCTCGGTGAGCGCTCCGCTGTCGTTGCGATCGACTCGATGCACGCGCTCGGACTCGACGCCGCGTTGCATCCGAAGTTCCACGCCGACGAGTACCTGGCGTCGCGTGCCACCACGGCTCTCGCAGAAGGGCTAAGTCAAGACTTGCTATTGCTCGCCGCGTGCAGCATTGCGATGAACGAAGGCGAATTGACGGCATGGCTGGACTACCTCGGTCTCGCCCAGCAACAGCGAGCGACGGTTGCCGACTCAGTCCTTCGCCACGGCGAAGTGCTTGACGCAGTCGCATCGTCTGAAAGTGATTCGCAGGTGGATTCGCTGCTGCGGTCATATCGTCCTGAAACGATTCAGCTCGCCGCCTCCGTGCCGGCCGCCGACGCGGAGCTTGCTCAACGAGCTCGCGCTTGGCTCGCCACGCGCCGTGACGACCACCTGAAGATCTCCGGCTCAGACCTGCGTGACGCAGGCATCCCGGAGGGCCCCGCGATCGGCCGCGCGCTGGCTGCTGCGCTTGCGCTGGCGATCGATCAAGGCGTCGACAGCCGAGAACAGCAACTGCACCACGCGCTCAGCGTTGCGCGCATCGACGCTCATCACGAATGATCCGCGTCAGCCTCGACAGCGCCGAGGTCCTATTCACTACGCGGCGCGGAGGTGACAGCGCCGGACCCTATGAGTCGCTGAACCTCGGCGTGTTTACAGATGACGACCCGCGGGATATCGCGGCAAACCTCGAAGCGGTTCGCTCGATCGCCGACCTTGAGCATCTTCACTGGCCGCGCCAAGTCCACGGCGGCGAGATCAACCGCGTCGCCGGCATGCCGGCCCAAGACGTTCCGGTGGCCGACGGGCTGCAGACGTCAGACCGTGGGGTTGGGCTGATGACCGTCGGCGCGGACTGCATACCGCTAGCGATCGCCGGTCCGGATTCGATTGCGGTGCTCCACTGTGGCTGGAGGCCGACCGCAGCGGGCATCGTCGAAAGTGCGATCGCACGCCTCGGCGGCGATTCTCTGCAAGCGGCGATCGGACCGGGAATCAGCCAGGCCAACTACGAAGTTGGCACGGATGTCGTAACAGCGATCGGCAGCGACGCCGAGGCGCATTACGTCGACGGAAGACTTTCGCTGCGCGGCGTGTTGCGGACCAAGCTCCAACGCGCCGGCGTCGCGATCAAGGCGGACCTTCACCGCTGCACGTTCGCCGAGCCGGATCAGTTCTTTTCTCATCGCCGCGACGGCGTCACCGGGCGCCAGGCCGGAATCGCATGGCTGCGCTGAGCGCCGATGCCGCGACGATCGCGGCGAACCTCGAACGTGTGAACGCGCGGATCGCCGCGGCGTGCGCGCGCGTCGATCGCGACCCGGCAACTGTCTCAGTCTGCGTCGCGACGAAGTACGTCGATGCCGGCACGATGCCAGCGCTCCGCGACGCCGGAGTCACGATCGCCGCCGAGAACCGGCTGCAGGACATGATCGCCAAGCAGTCACAGTTCGGCGACGATTTCGAGTGGCATTTCATCGGCGCGATTCAGTCGCGCAAGGTTCGCGAGATTGCACAGCGGGCGTCGCGCATTCACTCGCTGGCTACGGAGTCTGCTCGCGACCGACTTGTTGATCTCGGTGAGCAACCGCCGGCTGTAATGGTTCAGGTGAATATCGCGGGCGAGGCGTCGAAGCAGGGAATCGCACCACATGACCTGGGGGAGTTCATCGCTGGCTGTCCGGTCACGGTCGATGGATTGATGACGATGCCGCCGCTCTCCGACTCACCTGAAACGGCTCGGCCACACTTCCGCGCGCTTTCCGAGCTGGCCGCACGGCATGGGCTTAGCCAGCTTTCGATTGGTACGACGCAAGATTTCGAGATCGCCGTCGAGGAGGGGGCCACTTTCGTTCGCCTCGGGTCGGTCTTGTTTGCCGACAATTAGACTTCGGCGAGAAGGAATCGCCCGAATCCGGGCGAACCACCCTGCAAATGGCTGCAAAAGACACCTGGCATCGCACACTCGTCTACTTCGGCCTCGCCGAAGACAACCACGAGTACTACGAGGATGAGCTCGACTACGAGCCCGAATCCGAACTCCAAGACAGTTACGCCGACCGCCCGAATGTCCGGCGGATCAACACGCGCCGCAAGCGCGACGACTTCGACGACATTTTTGCCGAAGACGTAGGCGACAACCCGACCCGTACGCTCAAGGCGGTCGGTCCGAAAAACGCCGGCCGGATGCACTTCTCGGCGCCGCAGAGCTTCAATGAGGCTCAGCAGATCGCCGACAAGTTCAAGGATCAGGTTCCTGTGATTCTCAACCTTCAGGAAACCGAGACGGATCTAGCCAAGCGCCTGATCGACTTCGCCAGCGGCCTGACCTACGCGCTCGACGGCGGCATGCAGCGCATCGCCGACAAAACGTTTCTGCTGACGCCGCGTAACGTGCATTTCTCCGCTGAAGAACGCGCCCGCTTGATGGAACGCGGCTTCTTCAACCAGGCCTGAGCGACCCGACGCGCCTCTAGGCTGTCGACCTATGAAGATCGGCTTCATCGGCAGCGGCAACATGGCCCGAGCAATCGCTCTTGGGCTCCGCGAGCCGGCAACTTTCAGCGACTCAGGCTCCGGACGAGCCGCCGAGCTTGCGCGACTGACTGGTGGCACCGCGGCAAGACCGATCAATGTCGGCGCCGAGGCGGAGTTCCTTTTTCTCTGTCACAAGCCCGCGCAGCTCACAGCGATCGCAGAAGAGCTCGGAGAGTTCAGCGGAGTGCTGATTTCGGTGCTCGCTGCGACGTCCCTGCAGTCATTGCGTGACGCGTATCCGAACGCCAAGGTGCTGCGCATCATGCCCAACACCCCGGTTGAGTTCAACGCCGGCGTCGTCTGCCTCGCTGCAGAGAGCGACGATTCGGCGAAGGCCGACGAGTTACTGGCTCGACTGGGCGACCTCGTACGCCTGCCCGAAGCCGAGTTCGAAGTTGCCACTGCCGTCGGCGGCTGCGCTCCGGCGTTCTTCGCTCTGTTCGCTCAGGCACTGCGCGACGAGGCGATCACTCGCGGAATGGCAGCGGAGACCGCAAACCGCATCGTCGGCAAGACACTGTCTGGAACCGCGGCGCTACTCGACGACAACCAGTTGGATACCGAAACCGCGATTCGAGCAGTTGCATCGCCCGGCGGTTTGACCGAGAAGGCGCTTCAGAGCTTCGACGAATCCGATCTTGCGGGAGCCGTCAAGCGCGCGGTCGCTACCGTGCTCGGCGAGTCCGTCTGAGTAGAAAATGAGCCGAATTTGATCACCGCCCTAACCCGAGTCGATGTCGCCGACTACGTCGAAGCTCTAATTTGGATCTACACGATTCTGATTCTCGTGCGCATCCTGCTCAGCTGGGTTCCACGGATCCCGTACAACCCGATCCTGCGTAGCGTGATTCAGTTCGTCGAGGACGTCACCAATCCGTACCTGAATCTCTTTCGCCGCCTGATCCCGCCGGTCAACATCGGCGGCGGCGGTCTAGATCTGAGTCCGATCCTGGCGATCCTCAGCCTGAGCATCGTCGGCGGCATTGTCGTCAACCTGATCGCCGGATAGCGATGGCCCAGCCGGCCGCCGGTCCCGCTGCGTCCTATCCCTCTGCGTCCTGCCTCAGTGCGTCCTGTCTCAGTGCGTCCTGTCTCAGTGCGTCGACCGACGGCGTCGTGGTTGCCGTTCGCGTCTCACCGCGGGCGTCGCGATCCGCGGTCGAGGGTGTTCGCGATGGGCGACTCTTGGTGCGCGTGACCGCGCCTCCCGCCGACGGCGCGGCCAACAAGGCAGTCTGCAAGCTCCTGTCGAACGCGACGAGGGTTCCCGCGGGCCGCGTCAATGTGATTCGCGGTCAGTCGGCACGCGACAAACACGTCGAACTTGCCGGTGCGGATCTCGTAACTGTTGGACGTTTGCTGTCGATCAAGAGCTGATGAACCTTCGTCCGGATATCGGAGCAGACCGCGCCGCCTTGACGGCGGTGGCCATGATCGCAATCGATCAGGGGACGAAATCGCTTGCGTTCTCTGCAGCGCAGGAGGGCGAGGAAGTCAATTTTATTCCTGCGGTCACGATCAGTCAGACACGCAACGAGGGCATCGCGTTTGGGATGTTCTCGGGACAGCCCTGGGTCGTTTTCGGATTGATGTGTGTAGCACTGACGGTCTTGATCTGGTTTTACGCGCGCCACCGATCGCGTCCGGTCCTGTGGTTGGCGACGGGATTGCTGCTCGGCGGCGCTGTCGGCAACGCGATCGACCGCGTGCGACTTGGCTACGTCCGGGACTTCATCAATCTCCCTAGTTGGCCGTCATTCAACATCGCTGATATCTCGATCACGATCGGCGTGATGATCCTTGTGTTCACCGCTGATCGCGCGATTTCGCATGACGACGAGGCAGAACAGTCCGACGAGGGCGACAATGATGCGCCCGTCGCGGCCCGGACCGATGACCCGACGCATTGAACTGACGGTCGCCGAACAGTCGGCCGGCCGCAGGCTCGACGTGGTGATCGGCGAGCACGACGAGATCGCGACGCGGTCGCACGCGGGCAAACTGATCGAGAGCGGCGCTGTGACGGTAGACGGTAAGCCGCCGCGTAAAAGTGATCTGACTGTCGCCGGACAGGTGATCTCGATCGAGTTCGTCGAACAACTCGGTGACCCATCCAAGCCGGCGGTTCCCTTTGACATTGTCTACGAAGACCAATGGCTGATGGTGGTCGACAAACCCGCGGGTCTGGTTGTTCACCCTGGTCCAGGCAACCGCTCGGGAACGCTCTCCCAGGCGCTGGTTGGGCGCGCCGGCGGGGGAGATCCCCAACGGCCGGGCATCGTGCATCGCCTAGACAAAGACACCTCAGGTCTTTTGGTGGTCGCCCGTGATGACGCCACGCTACGCGCTCTTCAAACAGCGCTCCAGGCACGCGAGGTTGCGCGGCAGTACACGGCGCTGGTGCGGGGGCGTCCCGATTCGCGAGCCGGAACTATCGATGCCCCGTTGGGTAGGGACCGGCGCCAGCCTGACCAAGTTGGTGTGCGCGCCGACTCGCCACGTGAGGCGATCACGCATTTCGAGCTCGAGGAAGAGCTTTCATCGCACAGTCTCCTCAGCGTGCGTTTGGAAACCGGGCGAACCCATCAGATTCGCGTGCATTTGGCGGCGATCGGACTACCCGTAAGCGGAGACGAGACCTACGGCATCGCCGGAGATCTCTGCTTGACACGCCAGTTTCTGCACGCCTCGCGGCTTTCGTTTACGCATCCGACCAGCAAACGGCCGCTCGAGTTCACTTCGAAACTGCCGAAAGATCTGCGTGAAGCCCTCGAACGGGCCCGCGGCAGCTAAGATCTCCGGCTTCAACTACCCGCACCAGTCGCCTCCTTCAACTAACCGGCGACGCGAGACACTCCTGCCGGGCGTCGCGATCGACGCAGCAACATAAACCGGTCAACCTCGCAGGCGCGGCTAATCAATTACTCAAGGAGACTGAATTGGCCACTCCAGGCATCAAAGACCTGCTTCAAGCGGGCGTGCACTATGGGCACCAGACGCGCCGGTGGAATCCGAAAATGCGTCGCTACATCCACGGCGAAGCCGGTGGAATATACGTCGTAGACCTTCTTCAGACCGAGGCGCTGCTCAACGAAGCGCGCGAATTCGTCGGTGGAATCGCTCGCAAGGGCGGCGTCGTGCTTTTCGTTGGCACCAAGAAGCAAGCCCGTGACGCGATCCGTGAAATCGCGACCGAGTCGAACATGCCGTTCATCAACCACCGTTGGCTCGGCGGCGTTCTAACCAACTTTCAGACGATCAACAAGCGGATCAAGCGCCTGCACCAGCTCGAGGGCCTCCAGGCCGAGGGCAAGCTCAACTTGCTCCCGACCAAGGAGCGCATGAAGGCCGAGAAGGAACTGGTCAAGCTCAACGCAAACCTCGGTGGTGTCAAGGACATGACGCGTTTGCCGGATGCCGTTGTGGTCGTCGATGTCAACTCCGAGGAGATTGCCGTCAAGGAGGCCAAGCGCCTGCGTATCCCGATCGTGGCGCTGGTCGACACGAACTGTGATCCGACACCGATCGACTACGTGATCCCGGGCAACGACGACGCGATCCGGTCGTGCCGCGTTGTGCTCGGTGCGCTCGGTTCAGTGATTCAAGAGCGTCGCGGCGAGTGGCAGGCCGAGTACGAGAAGCAGGTCGCCGAAGAAGCCGAGCGGAAGCGCGTCGACGATGAGGCGCGCGCCAAGAAGGACGCCGACGAGAAGGCACGCCGCGAGGCAGCTCGCGAAGCCGGCGAGCCCGAGCCCGAGCCAGTTCCCGAGGCAACCTGGAAGGGCGACGCCCCGAAGGAAGAGCCTGAACTGCCGCAGCGCGGTGGCCGTGGTGGCCCCGGTGGCCGTGGCGGACCGGGTGGTGGACGCGGAGGCCAAGGCGGCGGACGCGGAGGACCAGGACAGGGCAAGGGCCCAGACAAGAGCACCGACAAGGGCGCCGACAAGGGCGACAAGGGCGCAGACAAGCCTGCAGAGAAGGTCGAAGAGACACCGGCAGCTCCGACGGCAGACGCCCCACCGGAGTCGGCTCCGGACGCCGCAGAAGTGCCCGCAGAGGCGCCCGCAGAGGCAGCCGCCGAGACCAAGGAGAGCTAGAACATGGCAGATATTTCCGCAGCAGACGTCAAGGCACTGCGCTCACAGACCGGTGCCGCGATGATGGACGCCAAGCGTGCCCTCGTCGAGGCCGACGGCGAGATCGAGAAGGCCGTTGAGCTTCTCCGTGTCAAGGGTCAGGCCAGCGCCGCCAAGCGAGGCGATCGCGAAGCCACCGAAGGTACTGTCGCCAGCTACATCCACGCCAACGGCAAAATCGGCGTGCTCGTCGAGATCAACTGCGAGACCGACTTCGTCGCGCTCAACTCGGACTTCACCGATTTCGCCCGCGACATCGCCCTGCACATCGCCGCCGCCGCGCCGCAGTACTTGAGCGAGGAAGACGTCCCAGCCGAAGCAATCGAAGCCGAGAAGGCGATCTTCGCCGAGCAGTCATCCGACAAGCCGGAGGAGATTCGCGAGAAGATCGCCGAGGGCCGCATCAAGAAGTGGCTTTCAGAGATCGTCCTGCTCAACCAGCCGCATGTCAACCAGGACAAGTTCGACGGTCAGACGATCGAGCAGATCCGTACGGCTACGGCTGCAAAGACCGGCGAGAACGTCGTAATTAAGCGGTTCACGCGCTTCGTGGTGGGCGAGTAGCGCCCTCGAGGCGCTCGCCCGCTACTCCGGTTTACCGGTAGGATCGCCGCGACCGTATGCCTGCACCCGAAGCCAAGTTCCAGCGCGTCTTGCTGAAACTCTCCGGTGAGTCCCTCCAGGGCACACAGGACTACGGCGTCGATCCCAATCGGATTGACATCGTCGCCCAACAGGTTCACCAGATTGTCGAGCGTGGCGTCGAGGTCGCGATCGTCGTAGGCGGCGGCAACATCTACCGCGGCATGAGTGGTGCCGCTGCCGGCATGGATCGAGCGACGGCCGATTACATGGGCATGGTCGCGACCGTGCTCAACGGAATTGCGCTGCAGGACGCGATCGAGCGTCAGGGAACCCACACCCGTGTGCTCTCGGCGATCAGCATGTCCGAGGTTGCCGAGCCATACATTCGGCGCCGGGCAATGCGCCACCTCGAGAAGAAGCGCTGCGTGATCTTCGCCGCCGGAACCGGCAACCCGTTCTTCACGACCGATACCGCTGCGGCGCTGCGTGCGCTCGAAGTGCACGCCGAAGCGATACTGATGGCCAAGAACGGGGTGGAGGGCGTACTCGATGCCGACCCCAACGAAGTCGCCGAAGCCGAGCTGATTCCCGAGATCACGCATCATGAGGCGATATCGCGCGGACTGCGAGTGATGGACGTAACCGCGTTGTCACTGTGCATGGACAACCGGCTTCCAATCTATGTTTTCAACATGAACGACGAACGCAACATCGCCCGAATCATCGACGGCGAACGCGTAGGAACGGTGGTGACCACTTGAGCGACGAGACGATCGACGCCCTGCTTTCCGATGCCGATGAGCGCATGCTCAAATCGGTGGAGAACTCACGCGAGAAACTCGCGACAGTCCGCACCGGACGTGCCAGTCCGGCACTGCTCGATCGTGTCAGCGTGGACTATTACGGCACGGCTACGCCGATCAAGCAGATGGCGAACATCGCCGCTGCCGAGGCGCGCCTGCTGACGATCTCGCCCTACGACAAGACCGCGCTCCCGGCGATCGAAAAGGCGATCCAAGAGTCAGACCTCGGCTTGACGCCGAACAACGACGGCAACGTCGTGCGCATTCAGATTCCCGAGTTGACCGAGGAACGCCGAAACGAGATGGTCAAACAGGTCCGACACCTCGCCGAGGAAGGCCGGATCGCGATTCGCAACGTCCGTCGTGAGGCGATGCACGACATGAAGGAACTGCGTACCGCCGGCGACGTCGGCGAGGACGACGAAAAACGTGGCGAGGCTGATCTACAGAAGTTGACCGACAAGCACGTCGGCGAGATCGACACGCTGCTGGGCAACAAAGAATCCGATCTGCTTGAGGTCTAGGTCGCGCAGTGCCGACCGGCTGCGCGGTCCTCTGCGATGACTGAGACGGCCCATGATTGAGACGGCCCATGATTGAGACGGCAGAGTCATCCGATGGCGCGCGCAATGTTGCGATCATCATGGACGGAAACGCGCGTTGGGCCGCTCAGCGGGGCCTCGCCGTGCTCGAAGGTCACCGTCAGGGCGCGCAGACGCTTAAGCAAACGGTCAAGGACGCCGTCAAGCATGGCCTCAACGAACTGACGGTTTTCGCCTTCTCGACAGAGAATTGGTCGCGGCCGGCCGCCGAGGTCAACGGTCTGATGGCGATGTTCGCCGAGCTGATCCGTAGCGAGACGCCTGAACTCAAGGAGCAAGGCGTGCGGATGGTGTTCATCGGCCGTCGAGAGGGTTTGTCTGCGGACCTCGCGCAACAGATGGCCTGGGCGACGGCCGAAACGGCCGACTGCCAACGCATGACGCTGTTTGTCGCGTTTAATTACGGAGGCCGCGCAGAACTGATCGACGCAGCGCGTCGCTTCAAGGGTGAATCCGAGGAAGAGTTTGCAGCGTTGCTGTATGCGCCTGACATGACCGACCCAGATCTCGTGATCCGCACCAGCGGCGAGCACCGCCTCTCTAACTATCTGCTCTGGCAGACCGCCTACTCCGAGCTGCACTTCACAGACGTTCTCTGGCCTGACTTCAGCGAGCAAGACCTGATCGAAGCGCTCGGCGAGTACGAGACACGAGGGCGGCGCTTTGGCGCGCGCTGAACGCCGGCAACGCCCTCGGATGCGTGCGCCACAGTCGAACCTAGTCGGCCGGGTGTTGGTCGCCGTTCCGGCGGGTCTGATCGCGCTTGCCTGCATTTTGACCAGTCCGGAACTACTTGCCGTGTTCGTGCTCGCAGTAGGAGCCGTAGCGCTGCACGAGTTCTACGGCATGACCGAACACGTACGACCGGTGCGACTGGCTGGATTCTTGACGTTGATCGCGCTGATCGCGACCGGCTTGTGGGGTGACCAGTTCCAGATCGTCGCCGTAATTGCCGCGGCCTTCCCGGTGGTGTTCTTGCTGGGCCTGTTCAAGGAGAGGCCGGAGAACGCGACGCTGGGGATGGCAGCAACCTTGTTTGGGGCCTTCTGGATCGGCATACCGCTCGCGCACGCTCTGTTGCTGGACCGCCTGCCACATGGCGACAAGGTGATCATCGACGTCTTGCTGGGAACTTTCGTCGGAGACACTTTTGCCTATGCAGGCGGCAAGCTCTTCGGTCGCCACAAACTCGCACCGCGGCTCTCGCCCAACAAAACTCAAGAGGGTTTGGCGATCGGCATCGTCGGCGCCACGATGACGGTGTGGTTCGCCGGGCTCTACCAAGACTGGATCAGCGGGCCGAATGCGCTCCTACTTGGACTCGCCGTCGCGGTTGCCGCCCCGTTGGGTGACCTGTTCGAATCATTCATCAAGCGCGATTTCGGTGTCAAAGACAGTGGCCGGGCCTTCGGTGCGCACGGAGGCGCCATGGACCGCGCCGACGCCGTGCTTTTCACGATCGTGGTCGGTTATTACGTATGGTTCAGCATGGCGGCGCTCTAGATGTTTGGCGTGGATCGGCACCGGTCATTCGACCATTGACGCGCGGTAGCCTCGACACATGCGCAAGGTCTTGATCCTCGGAGCGACCGGCTCGATTGGCCGTCAGGCGCTCGACGTGATCGAACGCAACAACGAGCTGATGGCCGTCGGCCTGTCGGCGTCGACGAACTGGGAATCGGTCGTCGAACTGGCCGAGCATCACCGCGTCGACACGATCGCGATCACCGACCCGTACTCGGCCGCGCAGGCTTCTGAATCGTGGACCAACGGCACTGTGCTCAGCGGTCAGGACGGTCTGATCCGCTTGATCGCTGAAAGTGAATGCGACATCGTGCTTAACGCGGTTGTCGGCTCGGCCGGACTCGGACCGACGGTAGCGACGCTGGGCGAGGGGATCGATCTCGCGCTGGCAAACAAGGAGTCGCTGGTAGTTGGCGGAGATCTTGTGATGCAGCTGGCCGAAGGAACCGGTGCCAATCTGATTCCCGTCGATTCGGAGCATTCGGCCCTATTCCAGCTCGTCGCCGGCGAACGCCCTGGCACGATCGACAAACTTGTTCTTACAGCTTCTGGAGGTCCGTTTCGCGGTCGCAGCGCAGACGAGTTGTCGGCGGTGACGATCGACGAGGCGCTAGCTCATCCGACCTGGGAGATGGGCGGAAAGATCACGATCGATTCAGCAACGCTGATGAACAAAGGGCTCGAGGTGATCGAAGCTCATCACCTCTTCGGCACCGCCTATGACGACATTGATGTCGTTGTGCATCCACAGTCGATCATCCACTCACTGATTCAACTTAACGATGGCGCCACGCTTGCGCACCTCGGATACCCGGACATGCGTGTTCCGATCTCGTTCGCGTTGAACCATCCGTCCCGCGAGGACGTCCCGCTCAAACCGCTCGATCTCGCCGAGGTCGGCAGCTTGACTTTCGAACATCCGGATCGCGACGCTTTTCCCTGTCTGCGGCTGGCCGAAGCCGCCGGTCGCGCCGGCGGCAGCGCGCCGTGCGTGATGAACGCCGCCAATGAAGTGGCAGTCCATGCCTTTCTCGCCGGCGAGCTGCCCTTCACCGGGATCGCCTCGGTCATCGATCTGGCGCTCGAAGCGATGCCGGCGACGCCGATCGGGCACTTCTCACACTTGGCGTCGATCGACGACGAGGCGCGCATAAAGGCGCGCGAGCTGATCGCCGAAGTACCCGTATGACCAGCGGGATGGTGCGAACATGAGCTTCTTCTGGGCGTTCTCCGCCTTCGCGGCGCTGATCTTGCTTCACGAGTTCGGCCACTTCATCGCCGCCAAGGCCGTCGGCATGCGCGTCGAGCGCTTCTCACTGTTCTTTCCGCCGGTGCTGGCGAAGATCCAGCGCGGCGAGACGTCGTACGAGATCGGCGCCATCCCGCTTGGTGGCTTCGTGAAGATCACCGGCATGAGCCCCGATGAAGAGATCGAGCCGGGCGTCTTGTCGCGCGCCTACCACCTGCAACCGGTGTGGAAGCGTGTCGTGACGATCGCCGCCGGGCCGCTGATGAACATCCTGATCGCGATCGTCCTGATCTTCATCCTGTTCGCGTTCATCGGCATCAGTGAGACCAGTCCGAAAATCGAGTCCGTCGATAAGAACGCGGCTGCCGCTGGCAAGATCCAGCCCGGCGACGCGATCCGTTCGGTAAACGGCGTGACCGGTGATCCGATCGTCTTCGTCGAGGAGCTAAACAAGACCAAGTGCGCAGGTGGATCGACGAAGGATGGCTGTCCGGCGGCAAGGCCCGCCCGCGTAGTGATCGAACGGGGCGGGCAGCCGCGCAGCTTCGCCGCCACGCCGCGTTACGACGCCGAGAATGAGCGAATGCGCCTCGGTTTGACGTTCGCCAACGTCAGCGTGACCGAGCCGGCGGGAGAGGCTTTCACACACACGTTCAGCGCAATCTGGCGAGTAACGAAGATCACGTTCTCGTTGCCGGCACGGGTTTTCGACCCAGAGAAGCGCAAGGAGATCTCCAGCGCCGTGGGCGGCTACGAACAAACCCGTCAGGCATTTGAAAACAGCACCGAGCGCACCGTCGGAATCATCGCGCTGATCTCGCTGAGCCTCGCGATCATCAATCTATTCCCATTCCTGCCACTCGACGGCGGCCACATCTTCTGGGCCCTAGCCGAGAAGATGAGCGGCCGCAAAATCCCGATCATGGTGCTCGAACGCGCGAGCATGATCGGTATTGCGCTGGTGGTGATGCTGTTCGTGATCGGCTTCACGAACGACATTGACCGCTTCCGTAACGGCGGATTCGGTCAGTAGCGCCGACGCGGGGCCTGCAACCGCGTAACCTTTGACTATGCCATCCAAGCGCCAGATTTGGGTCGGAAGCGTGCCGATCGGCGGCGGCGCGCCCGTCGTCGTTCAGTCGATGACCAAGACCGAAACCTCGAATATTGAGGCGACGATGGACCAGATCAAGCGGATGCACGACGCCGGTTGCGAGATCGTCCGCTGCGCAGTCCCGCGCGACGAAGACGCCGTCGCTCTGAAGACCATCGTCGAGCGATCACCGATTCCGGTTATCGCCGACATTCACTTCAACCACACGCTCGCCCTCAAGGCGATCGACGCAGGTGCGCACGCGATCCGGCTCAATCCCGGCAACATCGGCGGGGCCGACAAGGTCGCCGAGGTAGCCGAGAAGGCACGAAACGCCAAGGTTCCGATGCGGATCGGCGTGAACTCTGGTTCGTTGCCCAAGCATCTTCATGACCTCGAGAAGATCAACCCGGTCGAAGCGCTTGTCACGGCCGCCACGGAGTTCGTCGATCTCATGGAACGCCTCAACTTTGAAGACTTTAAAGTCTCGATCAAGTCGACCAACGTCCCGAACACGATTGCCTCTAATCGTCTGCTCTCCGAAAAGATCGACTACCCGCTGCACCTAGGGATTACCGAGTCCGGCACCAAATGGACTGGCTCGCTGAAATCATCGGTCGGTCTCGGCACGTTGCTCGCCGACGGAATCGGCGACACGATCCGCATATCGCTTTCGACATTTCATGCCGAAGAAGAGGTCAAGGTCGCCTGGGAGATTCTCAAGGCGCTCCAGCTGCGCGAGAAGGGTCCGGTACTGATCGCTTGTCCGACTTGCGGTCGGCTTCAGTTCGACATGGACACGGTGGTACAGGAGATTGAAAAGCGCCTTGAGTCCTACGCCGAACCGATCGAGGTAGCCGTCCTAGGCTGCGCGGTCAACGGCATCGGCGAGGCTTCGAACGCCGACTTTGGGATCACCGGAGCGAAGAACGAAGGTCTTATCTTCGCCAACGGCAAGGCAATTCGCAAGGTGCCGACAGAGCGACTGGTCGACGAGCTCTTCGTCGAGATTGACAAGTCGCTTGCACGCGACGGAAAGGTCGAGATCGACGAAACCGAATCGGCCGAAGGCGCGGAATGGCTGCGCAAGATCGAAGAAGAAAACGCCGGCGATCTGACGCCCGAGAAGCTCGCCGCGCTAGAGGCCGAAAAGGCCGCCGAGGGCGAAGACATCACCGCTCCGATGCCCTTGCCGGTCGTGATCGACGAGGCTGCCTCACCGCAGGCTGGCCGGCGCTTCGCGCGCAACTGACCGACGCCGCGTCACGCACAGACCACTCCGCGTCACGCGCAGACCACTCCGCGCTCTGCGAGGGTGATCGCTAGCTCAATAGTGCTGTGCCTACTTGGTGCTGGGCTTGACCAGCTTGCCGGGCTTGCTCGCTCGGCTGGTCAGAGTGCCATACGAGAGCCTGAACGACTTGGCGTTCGCGCCGGGGACGGTGATGCGCCTTTGGAAGTAGCGCTGTCCGGCCGCAAGGTCGACGGTCGCAACGGTTGTGTAACTGCCGCCGTCACGGACCTGGATGTCGATCGTCCTGCCGGCGGATGCGTCGCGTGAACCGCCCCAGATCGTCACGGTGTTGCCGCGGTGTTTGAACACGTTGAAAGGCAGTTGGTACGCGGCGTAGACACTCGGCTTAATTTCGCCGTTGACGAATCGCAGGCCGGACTGGAAGCCGCCGAGATCATGGTCGTCGCGGATTTGGTACTGCGAGTAGGTGGCGACACGTGAGTCAACCCATGACAAGTACTCGCTGATATTGAGGAAGTAGGGGATCTTCGACATGCGCGTCCAGGAAATATCGGGCGGGTCGGACTGGAAGCCGAACTCGCTGCTGTAGATCTTCAGCTTGCGCTTGTTGAGCGAACGGGCCTTGGCGGCCTGGTCGAGCACGCGTTCGATCCGCTTGAGATAGAGGATCGTCGCGTTGTCTTTGAACTTGTCGCTGGCGAGCGGTCCGGCGGGCTGAGTGTATGGGTGGTAGGCGAAGCCAGACGCTTTGATCTGCCTCAAGCCGTTACAACCGCGTCCCTTGGCGGCCTTGCCCGTCAGCTTCTTACCGGCCTTATCGATGCAGAAAAAGTCTCGTAGCCAGAGCAAGGGCGCGATTCGGTTGGTGGCACCGCCGCGCGGCAGCAGCTCGCCGAACATGATCGTGTCGGAACCGTGGTTGGCTGCGATCAGGCCCTTATGCGCAGCTTGGTACATCTTGCGGTAGTGAACCGCCGACTGCGCGACACGCTTGACCAGCTGAGGCTGGAGGAAGCGAGAAATGTTCGGCTCATTCCAGATCGAGAACATCGTCGCGCCGGGGTAGCGACGACCGACGGCCTCGGCGAACTTGCCGTACTCCGCCGGATCCGGCCTGTAGGTGCCGGGGTACTTCTGAATCTCCTTGCTGACGGCCCAACGCGGCGCAGGTGCAGTCATCATCAACCAGACTTTCATGCCCCGGGCGAGCGCTCCGTTGACGGCGGTATCGGTAATCGACCAGGCGGCCGGCCCGTAACTGTCGGGATTACTCGCATCTCCGGAAGGTTGTGCTGGCGCGATCGATCGCCAGAGCACCGGGATCTTCACGATGTCAGCGCCGAGCGCCTTCATCTCGTCGAGTGTTGCGTTTTGAGCGTTGGGATCAAATGCCAGCAATCCACCCGGGTCCTCGATCACCGACAGTTGGCCGCGCGATGCCTCGGCGCTTGTGACGGGCAGGACGGTCGCTATCGCGACCAAAGCCAAAATCAGGACTGTTCGGATGGATGTGAAACGCATGTGGGTGTGTGCCTCCAGGGGGCGCGGCCTGTCGAACAGGCGGGCGCGATGGGGGGATTGCAAATTTGGCGTCGCACCGACTTCGGCACGTTGTCTATCTGACTATCTGACTGTCTACCTGTCTATCTGACACTGTGGTCGATCTGACACTGCGGTCTGTCTGACACTGTGTTGGTCGGAAACTGTTCGTTTGTCGGAACCTGTTCGACCGGGGAAAGTTGCGCGCACCGGCCGACCGAAAACAGAAATCAAAGCGGGGATCGTAACGAGATGCCCGGCCAGGCCTGCCGGTGACTCGGGATCGGCGCTCTACGGGGCGTACGTGGGGTTCTCGACCGGTTTGGCGCTGCGACTGATCAGCTTGCCGGCCTTTAAGCGGTATGTCTTGGCGCCGGCCCCAGGCGTGCTGAGGACGAGCTTGAAGTAGCCGCGCGACGAGGTTGATTCAACGGTTTCGACGGTCTCAAACTTGCTCCCGGCCCGCACCTGAATCTCGATCTCCTGAATAGATGCGTCGCTACTGCGAAGCTTGCCCCAGACAGTGACCGTTCCCGTCGTGCGCCGGATCACGACCAGGGGAAGCTGATAGGCCGCGTAGACATCCGTTTTCTTGCGACCGCTGTAAAAGCGCAGTCCGCTCTGAAATCCGGTTGTCAGCTTGTCGTCGACCAGTTGATACTGGGAGTAGGTCGCCATGCGACGATCGTTATACGACAGCAGTTCGCTGAAGTTAAGAAACTCCGGAATCTTGCGAATCGGCACCGTCTTGCGATCAGGCGGGTTCGACTGGAAGCCGAACTCGCTGCTGTAAATCTTCAGTTTGGAACCGCTCAGCCTGCGCTGGCGCGACGCTGCGTCGAGTACGCCGTAGATCCGCCCAAGATGGTTGATCGTCGCATTAAGTGGCATCGGATCGTCGAACCGCGGCCCCTGCGGCGTCGTGTACGGGTGATAGGCGAAGCCGGAGGTCTTCAGCGGCTTGAACCCATTGCAACCGTGGGCGCGCGCCTCAGCGCCCGTATACGGGAGCAGTTCGTCGTCGAGACAGAAGAACTCGCGCAGCCACATAACCGGCGGGATCGTCCCGTTGGCACGACGCGGCAGCGGCGCGCGCGGCAAAAGTTCGCCGAAAAGAATCGTGTCGCGGCGATGACCGTTGCCAATCAAGGCGGCATACGCGGCGCGATACATCTTGCGGTAGTGAATCGCCGAGACGGCAACGCCCTTTTTGAACTGCGGCTGCAGAAAGAGCGAGAGATTCGGTTCGTTCCAGATCGACCAGATCTTCACCGACTTGTAGCGCTTTGCTACGGCTTCGACGAACTCGGCGTAATCGTCGGGGTCGGGGTTGAGCGAACCGGGACCGCGTGCAGGCTCGCTGGCGACTGCCCAGCGTGGGGCAGGGGCGGTGATCATCATCCATACCTTCAGCCCGCGGATCTCGGCTCCGAGCACCGCAGCATCCACGGTCATCCAGTTAACGGCGGGATACGAACTCGGATCAGTTAGATCGTCCGACGGCTTGACGCGACCGGTCGGATTTGGGGCGATCGATCTCCAGGACACCGGAATCTTCACGACGTCGGCATCTAGCGATTTGATCTCGTCCAGAGATTCCTCGCGGATCGCGGGGATCGGGCTGAGCACGCGGCCGCTGTCCTCGAGCACGGACAGTTGCTTTGTCGAGGCGATGGAAGGGCCTGCTTCGGTGATCAGCAGAATCGCGGTGGCCGCGCTCAGCGCGACCAACAGGATGCAGACAAGTGCGGCATTAGAACGTGATGGGGCTGCGTTAGATCGGGATGAGGACATGGGGTGATGCGCTCCTTAAATATCGTGAACCATCGGTTCAAACGCGCGCGGGCGAAGAAAGTCGCACAGCAACATGGGGCGCGAGCGCGAATCGTAACCGCGCCTCCGGCAGACCATCTCCGGTCGGTAGGATCACGCCGCGATGACGAGACTCTCTAACGGATACCTGCTGCCGACGGTTAAGCAGCCGCCCGCCGACGCGGAGGCGACCTCTCACAAACTGATGGTTCGCGCGGGTTTGATCCGCCAGATCGGCAGCGGTCTATGGACGTATCTCCCTGCCGGCTGGCGTGTGCAGCGCAAGGTCGAGCAGATCATTCGCGAGGAGATGGACGCCGCGGGTGCTCAAGAAACCCTGATGCCCGTACTTCAGCCGCTTGATCTGTGGAAGAAGACTGGCCGTGATTCGATCGACGAGCTGTTCAAGCTGGAGGATCGCAAGGGTGCACCGCTCGTCTTGGCGATGACACATGAAGAGGCAATGACCTTCCACGTCAGCCACGAGGTGCGCAGCTACCGCGACCTGCCTTTCACGCTGTACCAATTTCAAATTAAGGGTCGCGACGAGCCGCGTCCGCGGGCCGGAGTGTTGCGCACGCGCGAGTTCATCATGAAAGACGCCTATAGCTTTGACCGTGACGACGCCGGTCTCGATCGCAGCTATGAGATCCAGGCCGAGGCCTACAAACGGATCTTTGACCGTGCCGGGCTCGAGTGGTACATGGTTGAAAGCGACACCGGGATGATGGGTGGCTCGGGCGCCCACGAGTTTATGGCGCCGTGTGCGGCCGGTGAGAACGAGGTTGCATTGGCGCCCGGTTTTGCGGCGAACGTTGAGGTCGCGAGCGCGACCGCACAGCCCGCTTCGTCTGGGCCGACACTGGATACACCAGAAGAAGTATCCACGCCGGGGGCCACCACGGTTGAACAGGTGTCGGCGGCAGTCGGAGTTCACGCCTCGGCACTACTTAAAGCGATGCCGATGGTCGGCGAAGGGGATGATGAGCCGTTGTTGGTGCTGCTGCGCGGCGACCATCGCCTCAACGAGATCAAACTGCGTCAGGCGCTCGGCAAATCATTTCGTCAGGCCAACGACCGCGAAATTGAGCAGTTGTTTGGCTCGTCGGTCGGCTTTACCGGGCCAGTCGGCGCCAGGGCGCGCATCGTCGCCGATTCCGCGCTCGAGCCCGTCGCTGGCGGATACGTATGCGGCGCGAACAAAACTGACACCCATCTCCGCGGCGTCGAGATCGGGCGCGACTTCGTCGTGGAGTTTGCCGACACCCGAAACGTGGAGGCGGGCGACACGACTCCTGACGGCCACGCAATTGAGATCGTCCCAGCAATTGAGATCGGAAACATCTTCAAACTCGGCACGCGTTACAGCGAGGCGCTGGGCGCAAGCTATCTCGACGAGCAGGGCAACGAACAGTCGATCGTGATGGGTAGTTACGGGATCGGGCCGGCGCGCATCGCAGCTGCAGTGGTCGAACAGCTCGCTGACGACGCCGGACTTGTCTGGCCGCGTTCTATCGCGCCGTTTGAAGTGCACTTGGTGACCCTCGGTAAAGACGTTGACGATCCCGCTCGGATCACGGCCGACAAGCTTTACGACGATCTGCGGTCGGCCGGGATCGACGTAATCTACGACGACCGCGACGCGGGCCCGGGCGCAAAGTTCGCCGATGCGGAGTTACTCGGCTGCCCGCTGCGCGTCACGGTCGGAAAGCGAACTCTCGAGCAAGGCGAAATCGAACTGCAGATCCGACGTGGCCGGGAGTCCAAGTCACTTGCACTCGACGCAGGCGCCGACGGCATCATCGCCGAGCTGGAGGCACTGAGCTGACCGCGAGCGACGGGGAGCGCGGATTCAAACGGATCGCCGGAATCGACCGGTCCGGTGCACCGCCCGCCCAGACGCGTCGCGGCGAACCGTGGCGCCCATGGACGCTGCCCAACGCCATCGGCTACGCACGGCTGGCGCTGATCCCGGCCTTTCTCGTGCTGGCGTTCAATTCCGGCGACGGTCGCGACACGAATGCAAATTTGATCATCGCCTTCGCCGGGGCCAGCGACTATCTCGACGGGCTGGTCGCTCGTTTGACTGGACAGTTCAGCCGTCTTGGCGCCCTGCTCGATCCGCTCGTCGACCGCCTCGTGATCGTCGCTGCCGGTTCGGTCATTTTCTATTACGAGCTTCTACCTCAGTGGCTGATGATTCTGCTGTTCGCCCGCGAGACACTGATGTTGGCGTTGTCGATTCCGGTGCTCATGAAAGGCATCGAGATCAAGATCAACTGGATCGGTCGCCTGGCGGTGTGGCCGCTGATGCTCGGCGGACTGCTGGCGCTCTGCCTCGACACGTGGGTCGCGACCGCGTTGCTTTCGATCGGGCTGTCCGGCGCATACGCGGCGACTGTTCTCTATATCCGATCGATACTGCCCCAGCTGCGGGCCGGCTCGAGCACGAGCATTCCGCAAGACCTCAACCGGGGGTAGAGCCTTAGCCCGCCGCAGGGTTATACTGCGACGACGCCTGCCGGTTCAGCCGTCTCCGGAACATTTGTGCTCCGCCGTCGGCCCGGGTGTGGGTAAAACTTGAAGGGTCAACGGACCTGGACATGCGGTTAAGGGGTGCCAGTTGGACGAATGGGTTTCAGACATCGGCTCGATGAGCGACGCCGAGTTGAAAGGTCAAATCGGCGAGCTGGCTTCCGGCGAGCAAGAGATCTCCTACAACCGGCGCATTCTTCACGGCAAGATCGACCTTCTGCGCGCTGAGCTTGTCAATCGCCTGCGTGAGCGTCACTCCGCGGGCACCGAGTCGATCACCGACGCGGACGTGGCGAAGCTGACCGACCTGATGACTTCGGGCGTTGACGCAGACCTAGACCCGGAGTTGGAAGACCCGGGCGAGACGAATGCCGCGCAGACGGAATCTTTCCCGGACCTCGGATCGCTGACCGATGGAGAGCTGAAGGACTTGATTCGCACGCTGACACAAGGCGAGCGCGAGATCTCGTATAAGCGACGCATCCTCCACGGCAAGATCGACATTCTTCGTGCCGAGCTCGTCAACCGCATGCGCACACAGCGAGAAGAGGGCGAGGCGACGATCACCGGTGAGGACATCGAGCAGTTGACTGAGATCCTTTCCGGACGCGCGCAAAGCGGCGCCGTCGAAGCGGAATCCGAGTAGTTGCTCGATGATGGCTCTGCACTGTCCCGAATGCGGTTTCGTGAATCCTCCGGGCGCGAACTACTGCCAGAAGTGCGGTGCCTTTCTGGCCGATGATCCCTCTCCCGGCTCGCAGACGGCGCCGTACGACCTCGGCGAGACCGGCGAGGCAGAAGCCGTCGAGCCGACTCAATCGGGCTCCAGCGACGGTCCGACGCTGGTCATTCGCACTGGCGGACGTGCCGGTGACAGCTTCACTCTCGACGGCGAGCGCTTCTCGATCGGGCGAGACACCGACTCTGACGTGTTTCTCGACGACGTGACGGTTTCGCGCAACCACGCCGTGATCGTGCGGCGTGCCGATGGTCTACATATCGACGACCTCGGCTCGCTCAACGGGACCTACGTCAACCGGCGGCGGATCGAGTCGCACAAGCTAAGCGATGCCGACGAGCTTCAGATCGGCAAATACAAGCTTTCGTTCCTGGAGCGTTGATGTTGCCGGAGACCGAGATTCAGCCAGTAAGTTCTGCGCCTGAGGCCAACGGGACCGGCGTTGAGGCGGTCGTCGCGCCGCGCGAAAAGGCCCTGACGATCGGCGCGGTCCGAAAGACACTCGCAAAAGAGTTCGGCGATATATCAATCTCGAAGATCCGTTACCTCGAAGACCAGAAGCTGGTCACTCCGAAGCGCACCGAGGGTGGGTATCGCGTCTACTCCCAGACCGATGTAGCCCGCCTGCGCACGATCCTGCGCCTTCAGCGTGACGAGTACCTCCCGCTACGGGTAATCCGGCAGGAGCTTTCCGCTGGGCGTGCCGACGATGAGATTCCGTCACCCAGCGCGGTGCCAGCGACGCGCTCGTCGCGTCGTTTCAACCTGACCGACGAACAGGCTCAAACGCTCTATGCGGCCGACGACGTGCTTGCCGACACCGGCGCGCGACCCGATTTGGTCAAGGAACTGATCGACTTCGGCTTGGTCAATGGGCAGCAGCGAGCGGGGGCCACCTACTTCGATGAGAATGAGCGTGAGATCATCCGCGCCGTAACCGAACTAGCTCGCTTCGGTGTCACGGGCCGCAACCTGCGCGTATTCAAGACCTCGGCAGACCGTGAGGCGGCCTTGCTCGAACAGATCTTCGCACCCTCGCTGCGCTCCCGCAGCGCGGAGCGGCGCACCGACGCCGTCGAATCGCTTGAGAACCTGACCGCCGTCACCTCGCATCTCAAGCATTTGCTGCTCGTGCGAGACCTACGGCGTCTGGTCGGATCACGCCGCTAACGCGGGATGGCGCCGCGCACAACCAGTTCGTCGAGTGATCCGTCTTCGGCGACGCGACGCAGTTCGATCCTGCGAAACGTGTGCAGCTCCGCCGCGTCGATCTTTGCCCGGCCGATGAATGTCCCCGGGTCGGCGACTACGACACTGCCCAGCAGTTTGGGTTGCGATCTGCCGCCGGACAGCACGGCTTGGTAGACCTCGTCCGAACCCGACGGCGCTAGGTCGATCGCCAGAATCCGCAGCGATTGTTCTCCGCTGCCGAGCCTGACAAGTTCGGCGATACCGCGTCCTTTCTGCCCGCGGGCGGCGGTCAGCTTGAAGCGTTCAACGATCGTCGGCTGTGCGGCGCTCGCAGCCCGCTCGCGCTTGGCCACCGGATCATCGTCTGCGGCGAAGATCTGGACTACCGCAACGCTGAGGACGGCAAGTAGCGCTAGTGAAGCAAGCGCGTAGAGCCACAGTCGCCGGCGCCGGACGACACTGTCGACGCGTGGCGACGAGCCGTCGGTCTCCTCGGCACTAATCGTCTTGTCGGAATCGTTGTCGACGGACACGGGCGACAGCCTAGGGGTGACGCCCGTCGGAGCTACCTGTTCGGCTAACTTTGGCGACGCATGGCTGACAAAACCAAATCGCACATTCCCGCCGGCGAAGATCTAAATGGAGTCCTTGGCATTGAGATCGTCGAGATGGAAATCGGTCGGGCGACGGGCCGTATGCCCGTCGCCAATCGCGTCAAACAGCCGTACGGCGTAGTGCACGGTGGCGCATACGCCGCGTTTGCAGAGACGCTTGCCTCGGCCGGCACACTCAACGCGGTACACGGTGACGGCAAGATCGCTCTCGGGATGAGCAATCAGACTCAGTTCCTGCGCAGCATCACTGAAGGAACCGTTCACGGCGAGGCCGTCGCGATCCACCGTGGCTCATCTACGTGGATCTGGGACGTCACCATGACCGACGATGAGGGTCGCGTCGCAGCAGTCTCTCGGATGACGATTGCGGTCCGTGACGCGCGTCCGTCCTAGTTCGCTCCAAACGCCCGAGTAAAAAAAGAGGCCCGCCGAAGCGAGCCTCTTTTTGAATTGTCACGCCGAATCGGCGTGTCGATAAATGACTTCGTTACTCGCGCTCGAGCACGACCTGGAAGTCGAGGTTCTTCACCTGCTTGAGCGTGAAGAACGGCTTCTTGCCACGCGGCGAGCTCAGTGTCAGGTTCATGCTCGCCATCGACGTGGTTCGGTACGAACCGTCCGGGTTACGCAGCAGGTTCGAGACCTGGGGCGGAAGGTCGGCCGTGTTTGGGATCGTTGCGCGGATGACGCCACCCTTGGTGATTCCGACACGCATGTACTGGTGCGCGTTCGGAACCGGAGTGTCGCTGCTCAGTTCGATCAACAGCGCGGCCTGCTCACCACCGGACTTCTTGTAGTTGAAGGCCTTGATGTCTCCGTCAATCGTGCCGAAGTCGGCCGGCAGCGGCTGTCCGGGGATACCGGTGTTAGCACTGAACTTGCCCTTACCGACGAGTGCCTTTGAGGGGCACGGCGGGTTGATCTCACCGGCATTGTTGTTGCCGAGCGCGTTGCTCGGAACAGGCGTCTTACACGCCGGGATAGCCGAACCGTTGAACTTGGCGACCTTTGAAGCGATCGTGAGCACCGAAACGCGCTGCGGCACGACTCCTGGGTCGGTGTTGTCGACCTTGATGATCGCCTTGGCGGGGGCTCCAGGCTTCTTCACCTGAATACGAACGCTTGCTTCGGTCCGCAGTGCGGCATTCGAAGCCGTAACGCCGATAGCCATTGCCGCAACAATCGCGACGGCCGTAATTACCTTGATACGCATACAGTCTCCTATCAGTCTTACCTGCAAGTAGTCCTAATCGATGGTGGTGGAGTGCAGCGAAAAAGCCACCCTTCCACTTGATGTAACACCTTCCCACCGGAGCAAGTTGCGCTCCGGCCGCTTCCACCGAAATCAGTCCGGAAGCGCTGGGGCGCAATGCTACAGCAAGTTCAGTATCCGCAGTCCGAGCGTTTAAATACTTGACAAGTGTCCTGTCGTCGCGCTACTCGTAACGACGACGTGCCGTGATCGGCATACGACGGTCGCGACCGAAAGCGCGCGGGGTGATCTTGATACCGGGTGGGGCCTGGCGACGCTTGTACTCGGCGCGGTCGATCATCTCCAGAATCTTCGTCGCGAACTGCCGGTCGACGCCACTACCGGCAATCTCGTCAAGACTCTGGTCGAGTTCGATGTAGCGCTCGATGATGTCATCGAGGACGGCGTAGCTGCCAAGCGTGTCTTCGTCGACTTGATCCGGGCGCAGCTCCGCCGAGGGCGGGCGCTCGATGATCGAGACCGGAATCGGGGCAGCCGCGGCATCGGCGTGGGGGAGGTTGGCGTTGCGCCAGCTTGCCAGCGAGAACACAAGTTGCTTCGGCACGTCCTTAAGAACGGCAAATCCGCCGGCCATATCGCCGTAGAGTGTCGCGTAGCCGACTGCCATTTCGCTCTTGTTGCCGGTTGTCAGCACGAGCGAACCGAACTTGTTTGAGAGCGCCATCAACATTGTTCCGCGGATCCGCGCCTGAATGTTCTCCTCGGTTTGATCGACGGGGCGGTCGGTGAACAGGCTCTCCAGCGTCCGTTCAAACTCGCTCATGATTGTCTCGATTCGCAGCTCGTGCGCACGGCAGCCAAGGTTTGTCATCAGCGCGTGACTGTCGGCGAGCGTCTCGGCGCTCGTGTACGGCGACGGCATCGTTACTCCCGTGATCCGCTCCGAGCCGATCGCGTCACAAGCGATCGCGAGCACGACCGCCGAGTCGATGCCGCCAGAGATACCCACAAGCGCGCCCGGGAAGGCGTTCTTTGTTAGATAGTCAGCGGTCCCGAGCTCGAGCGCGCGATAGACCTCGGCCTCCCGCGGCGAGATTGTGATCGCCGTCCTCGAATTACCTGAGTCACCAGCGACGGCAAGCGATACGGATGCTCGGTCGACGCTGCTGTCGGCCGCGGCGGCGTGCCCGGCCAGGCGAGGGACGGTTAGCGAGCAGCGCAGTAGCGCCGACTCAAACTGCGGCGCTCGGGCGATTACCTCTCCGCTGACATCGATCACCATGCTTGCGCCGTCGAAGACGACCTCGTCCTGACCACCGACGAGGTTGCAGTACACGATCGCGAGGCCGTGATGCCGTGCCCGCTCGCGCAGCATCTGCTCGCGTTCGAGGGACTTGCCCGCGTGGTACGGCGAGGCAGAAGCGTTGAAAATCACCCGCGCTCCTGCCCCTGCGAGCCCACTGACCACCGGATCGTCGAACCAAGTGTCCTCGCAAACCGACAGGCCGGCGGCGACCTCGCCTAGTCCCGCAATCGCGAACGAACTGCCCGGCCTGAAGTAACGGCGCTCGTCGAAAACGCCGTAGTTGGGGAGCAAGTGTTTGCGATGACGCAGCGTGACTCGACCCTCGGCGAGCAGGGCGAGTGAGTTGAAGACGCCATCGCGGCCCGCTTCCGGAGTTCCGACCAAAACGACGATGTCGGATACCTGTTCGGCGACCCTTTCGAGTTGCTTCGAGCACGCCGCGAGAAAGTCTTCACGCAGCACGAGGTCTTCTGGTGGATAGCCACTCAGTACCAGTTCAGGAAAAACTGCGACCTGCGCTCCGGCGGCACGAGCGGCAGCGGCCTGCTCGATAATCAGGTCAGCATTGCCAGCCAGGTCGCCGACTACCGGATTGACCTGACAGAGCGCCAGCTCGAGTTTGACCTCCGAAGATTGATCGCCGGGCATCGCGGCCAATCCTAGGCGAACATAAGAAAGGTGGCGTAAACGCGAATCTTGCGCAATATTGGGAGATATGCAAGGACGCTCTCGGACTAGTCCAGTGGAACTGCCCGCGCCGCAGAACCACACTGCGGCACGCGCAAGGCTGCGCTCAAGCGACGTGGGGACGCCCCCTGTCGACGACCTGACGTCGATTACCGGCGCGGCGCCGCACGCGCACGTCGGCCGTCGCATCGGTGAGATTCTGGTGACCTTTGGGTCTGCCACTGAAGAACAGGTTTTCAGCGCCGTCGACGAAGGCCGCGAAACGGGGCGACCGACCGGACGCGTCCTGCTCGACCGCGAGACGATCACGAAGGATCAGCTGACCCAGGCGATCGCCGCCCGCACGCAGCTCGCCTACTTGGATCTGCGCAACATCGAGCTTGAGGAGCACGCCCTAAACGCGATCGACGCCGCGACCGCGATGCGTTACCGCGCCGTTCCGATTCGTTATCTCGACGACGACACCCTGCTGGTCGCGATCTCGGAGCCGTCGAACGTGCTTGCCGTAGACGACATCGCGTTGATCACCGGTCGGAGCACCCGTGCGGCCTTAACCACCGACGAACAGCTGGAAGAACTGCTTTCGCGCCTCAGTCGGTCGGACGTCGCCAACGCGACACGAATTGCCGAGCAGGGGACCGGGGAAAACGAATCGCCTGAGGACGAGGCGGCATCAGCCAACTTGCTCGACTCGATTCTTTCCAATGCCCTCCGCCAGCGAGCCTCAGATATCCACCTGGACCCGCTCGAGAATCGGTCGATTCGCGTGCGTTACCGGATCGACGGAATCACGCATGACACAACCAATGTTGCACCTGGGCTGGCCGGCCGGATGTTTGCCCGTCTGAAGATTGTCGCCGGGATGGATATCTCGGTCAAGCACCTGCCGCAGGACGGTCGGGCAAGCTTCGGCCCAGAAGGCAGCGAAGTGACACTGCGAATGGCGACGCTGCCGACGATCTACGGCGAGTCGGCGGCCATCCGAATCCTTGACCGTAAGAACGTTCCGCCGCTGGATCGACTCGGGCTAGACGATAAGGGCTTAGAAATCTTGACGCGTGCATTGCGTAAGCCACACGGAGCGATCCTCGCAACGGGGCCGACAGGGTCGGGCAAGACAACGACGCTGTACGCCGCTCTCGCGTTGCTCAACACGCCCGAGCGAACGGTCCTAACGATCGAGGATCCTGTCGAGTACCCGCTGCCGGGTGTCAAGCAGGTCCAGGTCAATCCGAAACGCGGTCTGACCTTTGCCCTCGGCTTGCGGACAATGCTGCGCTCAGATCCCGATGTTGTAATGGTTGGTGAGATTCGCGATCACGAGACCGCCAAGATCGGCGTCGAAGCGGCGCTCACGGGGCGACTCGTTCTCTCGACTCTGCACACCAACGATGCCGCGTCCGCCGTCACGCGCCTCACCGAGATGGGCGTTGAGCGATACCTTGTGGCCAGCTCCGTCGAATGTGTCGTCGCCAGTCGTCTCGCGCGTCGTCTGTGTCCCGAGTGTCGGGCGCCAGTCATGATCGGGGCAGACGCACTACGCGAGGCCGGGTTCCACGCACTCGTCGACGACGCGCCGTTTGAGGCCTTCGAGGCCGTCGGCTGCGAGCGCTGTACGCGCACGGGATACCGCGGGCGAACCGGTCTCTACGAAGTCCTCGCAGTCGACGACGAGATTCGTCAGATGCTGCTTGAGCGCTACCCGCCCAAGGCGATCGAAGCCGCCGCACGCGAGCGCGGAATGGTCACATTGCGAGACGCGGCGATCATGCGCGTCAAGCAGGGCACAATCTGCCTTTCCGAAGCGGCGCGGGTTACAACCGAGGACTGAAATACCGGGTTTTCCAGGCACTTTGCCTAGAAGCAAGTAACTTTTTCGTTCTGTGAGTCAACGCACAGAACTCACCTTACGGCGGCGTAACCTTCGCCGTCAATCGAACTGAAGTGGCGCCGAACTGCCGACCGTCTCATCCGAGGCACGAGGCAGACGGGGGAACCAATTGTTGCCGGAGGCTGTTTGACAGCTACCGGCGACCGGGGCGAATCGACTGGTGTTCCAGTCGTAGCGGGTCCGAGGAGGACGACCGCGAGTCCGTCAGCTAACTCCGCAGGCGCCGGAAAGTGAGTCCAACCATATGAAGTTCAAACGCTGCGCACGCGCGGTCAGTTCGCGCGTGCCCTTTTTCACCCTGTCCGTCGCCCTATTGTGCATACTGGCAGTCGGTCCGTTGACACTCTCGGCGTCTGCCGATGGTGTTCAATCTGGCGATGATGTTCAATCTGGTTCGAGCGCCCCGACCGGCGCTACCGGCGCCCTAACACTTCAAGACGCCGCTGCACAGCAAGCGGCCGCTCCTCGGCTCACCGGGCGCCTGACAGACCGTCACGACACCGGCAGCGACGCGATCCGCGTACGCGGATCGCTGCATAACGCTGGAACGGGCACAAATCGCGTCAGCCTTTCGATCCGCCGGCCGGGCAGACGCGGCTGGAGATCGGTCGCGGCCGTTCGTGCGAAGGCGGGATCGAAGTTCAAGATCGTCTGGCGCGCAAAGACACCTGGACGCTTCCTGACGCGAATCAGCGTGACAGTCGCAGGCCGCGCCCTAACGGACCGTCTCGGTGCTGCGTACGTGTATCGCCGCAGCTTCGCGTCGTGGTATGGACCTGGCTTCTACGGCAATCGCACTGCATGTGGAGGACGTCTTACGGCGTCTGTGGTCGGAGTCGCCCACAAATCGCTCCCCTGCGGCACCCGCGTTACGTTTCGTCTGCGCGGTCGCACGGTTACCGCTCGCGTAATCGATCGCGGCCCGTACGCACACGGTCGAACATGGGACCTGACTCCCGCGCTTAAGCGCAAGCTTCGCTTTGGCAGTACCGGCTCGGTCAACGCGACCAGCTAGCGAACTGGTATGCCGCGCCCGGTCGTTCCAGAGACGGCCGGGCGTGCGCCATAATCGTCGACTTGCCGATCCGCAGCCCCCGTCCGCGATCATGAAAGCCTCGAGCGCTTCTGCGAAGGCTCGACTCGGTCTGCCCGAGGCGATAGAGGCCTGTCTCTTCGATCTCGACGGCGTACTGACAAAGACCGCCCTGGTGCACGGCGCCGCGTGGAAGACGATGTTCGACGAGTTCCTAAGCGGGCGCAGCGAGCAGTTGGGGGAGCCGTTCGTCGAGTTCGACCCGCGAAACGACTACGACAAATACGTCGATGGAAAGCCTCGCTTCGACGGTGTCCGCTCGTTTCTGAAGTCACGCTCGGTCTCACTCGATGAAGGCAGTGACGACGATCCACTCGACGCGCCAACCGTACGTGCGCTCGGCAACCGCAAAAACCAGCTCGTACTCGAGCTAATTGCGCGCAACGGAGTGCAGTCATATGACGGATCGGTTGACTACGTCAAGGCGGCCAAGCAGGCCGGTCTGCGCTGCGCCGTTGTCTCATCGAGCGCCAACTGCGAGGCCGTGCTCGCGGCGGCGGGCATTCGGGAGTACTTTGAGGTGGTCGTCGACGGTGTTGTCGCTGCTCGCGAGGGATTGCCTGGCAAGCCAGCGCCCGACACCTTCAAGGCCGCCGCTGCGGCGCTCGATACTGAGTTCGGCGCCGCCGCAGTATTTGAGGATGCGCTCGCGGGCGTCGAGGCCGGACGCGCTGGAGATTTTGGTTTAGTAGTCGGAGTCGACCGCGTCGGCCAGCAGGATGCGCTTAAAGCAGCCGGTGCCGACATCGTCGTCAAGGATTTGTCAGAACTGATGGAGGACCGATGACCGACAAGGCGATTTTTGAGATTGACCCTTGGTGCGTCCGCGAAAGCGAACTCAATCAAGGCGCGATCGCCCACAGCGAATCGATCTTCGCCCTCAGCAACGGCCACCTTGGTATGCGCGGCAACCTCGACGAGGGTGAACCGTTCGGTCACGCGGGCACCTATCTCAACGGCGTTTACGAGATTCGCCCGCTGCCTTACGCCGAGACCGCGTACGGCAACCCCGAGGCCGGCGAAACCGTGCTCAACGTCACCGACGGAAAGCCGATCCGGCTGCTAGTCGACGACGAGCTTTTCGACACGCGCTACGCAGAGCTGCTCGGCCACGAACGGGTGCTCGACTTTCGTGCGGGAACATTGGTGCGCAAGGTGCATTGGCGCTCTCCAACGGGGCGCGAAGTCAAGATCAGTTCCACACGCATCGTCTCCCACTCGCAACGCGGTGTCGCGGCGATTCTCTACGAGGTCGAGCCGCTCGACCAACAGATGAACCTCGTGGTCCAATCCGAACTGGTCGCCAACGGCAACGGCGCCCCTGATCAGACGATGGCGGTCGATGACCCACGAGCCGCTGCGGTTCTCGTCTCGCCGTTGATCGGCGAGGAGCACTTCCTGCACGATGAGATGGCGATGCTGATTCATCGGACCGAGAACAGCGGCATCAGGTTGGCCGCCGCCATGGACCATGAAGTCACCGGACCCGACGGCATGCACGTCGAAGGCGAGGTCGGCCCGAACGTCGGCCGACTTACGGTCACAACCAAGATCGCGCCCGGTCAGAAGCTCCGAGTTTTGAAGTATCTGGCGTACGGCTGGTCCTCTCAGCGGTCGCTCTCGTCGGTACGCGCGCAAGTCCGCGGCAGTCTCTCCGAGGCCCGGCACACAGGCTGGGAGGGC
This sequence comes from Solirubrobacterales bacterium, assembly GCA_049274915.1. Classification (GTDB taxonomy): domain Bacteria; phylum Actinomycetota; class Thermoleophilia; order Solirubrobacterales; family JACPNS01; genus JACPNS01. Next base: position 7,680 of record JBASTN010000015.1, on the reverse strand, counting down.
CTGCTCACTGCGCAGCGCAAGTTCCTCGATGAGTTCTGGGAATCGGCCGACGTCGAGATCGACGGCGACCCCGAACTCCAGCAGGCGATTCGGTTCGGGTTGTTTCACATCCTTCAGGCCAGCTCGCGCGCCGAACGTCGCGCGATCCCGGCGAAGGGCCTGACAGGAACCGGCTACGACGGCCACGCGTTCTGGGACACCGAAACGTTTGTGCTGCCGGTGCTCACCTACACGCACCCCGAATCCGCGCGCGACGCGCTCTACTGGCGCCATGCAACTCTGAATCTCGCGCGCGAACGCGCCGGCCAGCTGGGTCTCGCTGGAGCGGCCTTTCCGTGGAGAACGATCGCTGGCCGCGAGTGCTCTGGCTACTGGCCCGCCAGCACTGCATCGTTTCACGTCTCGGCAGACATCGCCGATGCCGTCGAGCGTCATCAGCATGCCGCCGGTGATGAGAACTTCGAACGCGAGGTCGCCGTTCCGATCCTGATCGAGACGGCGCGCCTTTGGATGTCGCTTGGTAGGCACGACGACAAGGGTGAGTTTCGAATCGCTGGTGTCACCGGTCCCGACGAGTACAGCGCTCTGGCAGACAACAACGTCTACACCAACCTGATGGCCGCCCGTAACCTGCGTGCCGCCGCCCGCGTACTGCGCCGTCATCCCGAGGACGCCGCCGCGCTGGGTGCGACGGAGGCCGAGGCCGAAACATGGGTTCACGCCGCCTCCACGGTGCACATCCCTTACGACCCGATTCACAACGTTCACCCGCAGGCGGCTGGCTTCACTCATCACTCCCGCTGGGACTTTGATGCGATGACGCCGAGCGATTACCCGCTGCTGTTGCACTACCCGTACTTCGAGATCTACCGCAAGCAGGTCGTCAAGCAGTCTGACCTTGTGCTCGCACTGCATCTGTGCGGTGACTTTTTCACGGCCGAAGAGAAGGTTCGCAACTTCGAGTACTACGAGGAGATCACCGTCCGCGATTCTTCGCTATCGGCATGCACGCAGTCGATCATCGCGGCCGAGACCGGCCATCTTCAGCTCGCCCACGAATACCTCCACGAAGCGGCGCTCGTCGACCTTCAGAACCTCGCGCACAACACCAGCGACGGTTTGCACATGGCGTCGCTTGCCGGCTCGTGGATGGGCATCGTCGCCGGCTTTGGCGGGTTCCGCGATAACGAGGGCAAGCTTAAGTTCGCGCCGAGGCTGCCAAAGAAGATTGAGCGCGTGAAGTTCCGCCTGACGTTCCGCGGCACACGGCTCGCCGTTACCGTCACCCGTGACGAGGCACGCTACGAGCTCGAAACGGGGGAGACGCTGACCGCCTGGCATCACGGCGAGGAGTTTGAAGTCCGAGCGGGTCAGCCGGTCAGCCGATCAATCGAGCAGATTGAAGACCGCCCGCGTCCCAAGCTACCGCATGGACGGGACCCGGCACACATGCGAGTCAGCGAGCCCGAAGTCGACGTCACCGGCGCGCTACAAGAGCCGGCCGGCCAGTACGCCTTTCAGGGCGACCGCAGCGTCTGAAGAAGCGGACAGTTTGGTCGTAAGCGATCCGCGCCGACGACGACCGGGTCGGGGTAGGACTATACGGACGCGCGCTACATGCGCAGCTTTTCAAGCATCTCGCCGCCGCCCTTGAGGACATTGAGGTCACACGCTCTCGCATCGACTCCCGGCACACGCCCTGTTTCAGAGTGCTGCCACATCGTCCAGCCTTTGTCGGCCCATGCGCGCGGAACAAACGGATCCGGCTTCTTGACGTACGCCGCCAGCCACAGTCGGCAGCCGAGTGAATCACCCGGGTTTCCCATCTGGTCGCGCCAGAAACTTCCCGTGTAGATGATCGGGCGGCGACCGATATCTGCGCGTGCATCTCAGAACCGGCTTAGCGGGCGATCCTACATACCCGAAATCACCAACGTCGCCTGCCTCCGAGACAACTCACTGCCGCACGTCGTCGACGCGGGGCGTTCACCCTGCGCTCAATCGATCCGTCGGCTACGGCGAGAATGCTCTCGCCCGCAGGTGGTCGAGACCGAGTCGAACGCGGCCTTGAACTACCTCGGGTGAGAGGTGCAAGTGGTTTGCGATCTCGGCCGGTGACAGCTGGCCGAAGAAGGCCAAGGCGATGACTTCGCGCTGATCGTCTGGGGCGTCGGCAAGAGCGAGCGCGATCGCAGTCACAACATCGTCGCCGATGTCGCCGTCGCTGAGTCGCTCATCCATATCCAGAAAACTCGTGAGTTCGTCGGAGGTGAACTCGGAGAGCCCCCAGAGTTCGTCGCCGGAATGCACGTGGGCTGCGTGTTCTCGAACGATCCCGAACAGCCACTGGCGCGGCGTCTCGGCACCTGGCGAGTAATGCGGCTGCTTCGTCCAGGCGTTGTAGAAGGCGACACGTACGACGCTCTTGGCGTCACGGCTGGGTCCGCAGATCACTGCGGTCACCCTTACCGCCCTCATCCAGTATCTGCCATAGAGCGCCGCGAACGCCACGCGACTTCCGTCTCTGGCCTTGAGGATCAGCTCCTCGTCGCTCCCGGACTCGGACAAATGTGGCACGTGGTCTATGTACCCGGGGGGCGATCGAGGACAAACAGTTCAGCTGCGAAATCGAGGTTGTCTTGATTCGCACTGAGAAACGCGACAACTTCACACTCCGTGATCCGCTCGACCTCGGCGGTGAACGCGTCTTGTTCTTCGAGCTGGAAGGTCACTCGCCGATCGATCACGTCACGCTCCTCGCCGCGGTCAAATTCGCGTCCCTCTTCTTTCGAGACGCTGTCTTCGATCATGCACAGCACGGTCTTGCCGTTGATGTACGTGTTGGCGGTGGCGCGCGCGTGGCCATAGTGATCCTCGTACAGAGCGAGAATGGACGCTGAGATCTGCTCCTCCAGGCCCAATGGGGCGAGGTGGATCGAATCAGTCATAAGCAGTCCTTCCGGGGAGCTCGCGTCGCGTAGCGATGGGGGCGAGTGACCAACTCAAAGTTGATCGTTAAGACACGATACACCAGTTTTGGTAGTACGGATGCTTGGTACGGGTCGCTCGGCTGGACGGGTTCAGTTGAAAGCGAAGAGCAGGGGGAGGGCAACGATCACGATCGCGGTCCAGATGGCGAAGACTGGGAGGTAGGAGGTTTGCCATCGCTCGAGGCGATGAAAAGCCGCGCGCCCGGTGAGAAATCGCAGGGAAAGCCATGCCGCGCCGGCGAGGTTGATCAGCAGGACCAGATTGAGGCCGAGCGCCGTTACGCACTGCAAGGTATAACGGTGCGAGGTATTGGTTGCGAAGCAAATCCGCGGAGACGCAGCTCAGACCGGAAAGGAAGGGGAAGGGCTACGCGGCGTCGCCGAGCGAGAACTCTTCGACCATCTTCTCGAGCGCGAGTGCCAGCGGCGGCCGTAGTGCTGTACCGGCGAACGAGTCGGCGAGCGTCCGAGCGACCGTGCTCGAACGTCGATAGTTGCGGCCACCACCGAGTGCAAACAACTCAGCACACAGCTTCGTAGCCTCTTGAGACACATAGGTTTTCGCGCGCAAAACGCGCGCCGCATATTTAGGCCCAGCGGCGGGGCGAAACCCGCGAGCCGTGTCGTCGAGATACGCGCGCATCGCCTCGTAGCGCATGACGGCTTCAGAAAGTCGCAGGCGCAGGGCGGGTGACTGTGGCGTCGGCGTGCCAGTCGCTTCGAGAATCGCCTTGGCACAGCCGAGCGGAATAGCCGCGAAGAGCAAGTAGAAATATGACAGCGGCTGGACAACGTTGATGAAGTCCGGGAACCCCATCAGCTCGCGCGTCGGTGCATCGTCGTATCTGACGGTCTGGCTTTCGGTTGCGCGCATGCCGAAGCCGTCCCAATCGTCAAGGATCTCGACGCCGGACCCGTCCGCGTCGATCAAAAAGAACTCGACGATGCCGGCGCCGGGAAGGTCGTCCTGCGAGATCTTCGCCGTAGAAACGAATGTGGAGGCATTGCGACCTGACGACGCAAGGATCTTCTCGCCGGAGATCAGGAATCGATCATCTGATCCTTTGACCGCGACGGTTTTAGTCGCATCCAGCGATCCGCCCGCGCCCTTCTCTGAGTTGCATGCCGCGTAAATGCGCCTGTCCCGGTAGTCCGCCGCCACGCGGTCGATCTGCTCGGCGAAGGAGGCACGATGCTGATCGGGCGCTACGTCAGGCCCGAGCCCGAAGATTCCGGCAAAACCGAGCGGCATTGCAGCGATCAGCGCAGCGGATGGCGATGCCGTCGCGATCGCCTCGATATCGGCGACCGATTCACTCAACGTCGAGCCGCTTCCGCCGACATTGGATGAAAACGGGGCCGCGAGCACGCCGGCGTCAAACAGCGCAGAAACGGTTTCGGCGGGAAATGCCTCCGGATCGTCTCGTTCGCGCTCCGCAATCGCGGGCAGGATCTCCAAAAGCGCGGCGCAGGCGACGGTTCCCATGGCGCGAGTCTACGCAGCATTGATCGGTTGGGCTATTTTCGCCTCGTGCCGTTCACGCACAGGAACATCAAGAAGGATCTGGACGACGTCGGCTCTAACTTCGACGGCCCGCCGGACCTGGAGTTCCGCATGGCGACCATGGCGCTCGAGCTGGAGAACTCCGGCCTGAGCTACCAGCGCGTTCCGCCCGGCTATCGCTTTCCGTATGGCCACACGCACAAGCAGCAGGAAGAGGTGTACGTGGTCGTGCGCGGCGGCGGACGAATGAAGATCGATGACGAGATCGTCGACCTCAGGGAATGGGACGCGGTGCGCGTCCCGCCCGGGGCGTGGCGAGGCTACGAGGCCGGGGTGGAGGGGCTTGAAATCCTTGTCATCGGAGCGCCCAATCTCGGCGAGGATCCTCGCGAAGATGTTGATGGTCGGCGCGACTGGTGGACTGATTCGTAGAGCCGTCCTGAGCGTTGACCGTCACAGGTCTTGACTTGGTCGATCAAATCAGCCATTTTTTCAGCCTTCGAGCCAGCCCGCGAAGTCATCCAGCGCGCCGGGAATCACGTAGTAGTAGGCCCACAGACCTTGACGCTCCGAGTCAACCAAGCCCGCGTCGCGAAGCTTCTTTAGATGATGGCTGAGCGTTGGCTGCGAGACATCGAACAGTGGTACGAGCTCGCAGACACACACTTTTCCGGCGTGCCTGCGCAGAACATCGATCAGCTGGAGCCTGATTGGATCGCCGATCGCTTTGGCCACCGTCGCAAGTCGCGCCGCGCGTTGGCGGTCGACGTCGGGATAGACGACAGGCTCGCAACACGGTTCGCCGGCCGGGCGTTTGATCTTCGGGGCCAGATCCATATCGACACTCATGAATATAAGAGTATCAATTCAATCGGTATACGTCTATGGATACGATTCACGGCGTATCTGACCTCATCACGATGGGATGATTTGAAATGAAGCCTGTGCGAGTTGGCATCAATGGATTCGGGCGCATGGGCCGCCTCGCCCTGCGCGCTGGCTGGGGAAGAGGGGGCATCGAGTTCGCCCACATCAACGAACCCGCCGGATCGCCCTCTGTCGCTGCGCATTTGCTGACCTTCGATTCGGTGCACGGACGGTGGGACCACGTCGTCACCGAGGACGCAGACGAACTCATCGTCGACGGCACCTCGGTCAGATACTCGGCTGAGTCCGAACCAGCAGCGATCGACTGGGCTGCTGCGGGGGTGGACATTGTGCTCGAATGCTCCGGGAAGTTTCGGACCCTGGACACGCTTGCGCCGCACTTCTCTCGCGGTGCAGCGAGAGTAATCGTCGCCGCCCCGGTGTCTGATGAGGCCGCCCTGAACGTGGTGGTCGGAGTCAACGACGATCTGTACGACCCGGACCTGCACCGCGTGATCACGGCCGCGTCCTGCACAACCAACTGTCTTGCTCCCGTCGTCAAGGTCGTCCACGAGGGAATCGGCATCAGACATGGATCGATCACCACACTTCACGACCTGACGAACACGCAGACGATCGTCGATGCCCCGCACAAGGACCTCCGGCGTGCTCGCGCCTCGTCGCTCTCGTTGATTCCGACGACGACGGGTTCGGCCACAGCTATCGGGATGATCTTCCCAGAGCTTCAAGGCAGGCTCGACGGAATCGCCGTTCGCGTGCCCTTGCTCAATGCCTCGCTGACGGACTGCGTCTTTGAGGTGTCCCGGACGACCACAGTGGACGAAGTCAACTCGCTACTTGCCGCGGCTGCCAGCGGACCGCTGAACGGAATTCTCGGCTACGAAGAGCTGCCGCTAGTTTCTGTCGACTACCGGGATGATCCACGCTCCTCGATCATCGACGCCCAGTCAACGATGGTCACCGGCGGTACTCAGGTCAAACTGCTCGCTTGGTACGACAACGAGTGGGGTTACGCAAATCGCCTGATGGACCTGGCGGCTCTTGTCGGCGAAAAGTTTGGCGGCGCATGACCGCAACGCCAAAATCATCCGGATCGGTCGATCTCCGCAACTACGCGATCGTCACTGGCGCGTACTGGGCCGACACGATCGCGGATGGCGCCACCCGGGTGCTCGTCCTGTTCTTTTTCTATGAGCGCGGCTACTCGCCGATCGAGGTCGCGCTGCTCTTCCTGTTCTACGAGGTCTTCGGAATCATCACGAACCTTGTCGGCGGTTGGGTCGCGGCGCGGTTCGGCCTGCGCACGACACTGCTCGCCGGTCTGTCGACTCAGTTGATCGCACTGCTGATGCTCGCTCTCGCGCCGCAGGCTTGGCTGGTCGTGGCGTGGGTTATGACCTCGCAAGCTCTGTCGGGAGTCGCGAAAGATCTGACGAAGATGAGTTCGAAGAGCGCGGTCAAATTGATCGTCCCTGACGACGACCCCGGCGCCCTGTACCGCCTCGTAACGATCCTCACCGGATCAAAGAACGCGCTCAAGGGCGTGGGCTTCTTTGTCGGCGGACTGTTCCTGACGACGATCGGATTTCGATCGGCGTTGCTCGCACTGGTCGCGCTGGTCGGCATCGCAATGGTGAGCGTGATCGTGCTGATGCGCGGAGAGCTGGGAGCCTCTGACCGCAAGGCCAAGTTCAGTCAAATGTTCTCGAACAGCCGCGCCGTCAATCTGCTCGCTGCGGCGCGGATTTTGCTGTTTGCGTCGCGCGACGTGTGGTTTGTGGTGGCGCTCCCCGTCTACCTGCGCACCGAGCTTGACTGGTCGTTTTGGCAGGTGGGCGGGTTCCTGGCCGTGTGGGTGATCGGGTACGGATTTGTGCAGGCTTCCGCGCCGCGGATCCTCGGAGGCCGCTCGCCTAAGGGTGAGATTCACCCGGACGGCCGAACAGCGACATCGTTGGTCTTTGCGCTGGCGACGCTCCCCGCAGCGATCGCGACTGTCCTGATCGCCGGCGTGAATCCCACGCTGACGCTCGTGGCCGGACTGATTTTCTTCGGCGCAGTATTCGCGCTCAACAGCGCCGTGCACTCGTTCTTAATCCTCGACTACGCCGACGGCGACAAGGTCGCGATGAACGTCGGGTTCTATTACATGGCGAACGCTGCAGGTCGGCTGACCGGCACCATTCTTTCGGGAGTGCTCTACCAAGTGAGCGGCCTCGAGGCGTGCCTGTGGGCGTCGGCTGTCATGCTCGTCGGTGCGGGGGCAATTTCAGTGATGTTGCCCGACAGGTCGACGAC
>JBASTN010000014.1:0-4729 GCA_049274915.1 Solirubrobacterales bacterium | reverse complement strand
CCGATCCAGGGTGCCTCCGATCACGGAATCTCGTGGGCGATCTACCTGCCCGACCCGTCGGGTAACGGAATCGAGCTCGCCGCCGACCAGCCGCCCGAGACCTGGCCCGACCTCTCCAACGTCGATTCGATCGCGCCGCGTCCACTAGATCTTGGCGGACTCTTCAATCTCGTCAGCGGTCGTGAACCCGAGTCCGATGCCGATCCTGAAACCGTCATCGGCCACGTCCATCTGCACGTCGGTGACACCGACGAAGGTCTCGCCTTCTACCGCGACGTCATCGGATTCGACCTCGTCACCCACATCCCCGGCGTCGCCGCCTTCGTCAGCGCCGGCGGCTATCACCATCACCTCGGGTTCAACACCTGGCAGGGTCACGGCGCGCCGCCGGCACCGCCGGAGGCGGCCGGGCTACACCACTGGACCGTCGTGCTGCCGAGTGCGGAGGACGTTGTCGCCACCCGGGCGCGTCTCACCGACGCCGACTACGAGACGAGCGACGTCGATCGCGGCTTCGCTGTGCGCGACCCCTGGAGCATCGAAGCGCACTTCGTAACTGCTTGAGCCCGGCCGTCTGCGCGCGTAGCCGCGCGACTGATTAGCGGCTCAGCCAGGCGTCGTCGTTCGCGGCGCGCTTCTCGACGATCTTCGGCAATGTGTCCTCGGCGACGTCGGCCACCGTGGTGTGTTCGAGGATCTCACGCAGATTCGCGCGCACGGCGATCCAAACCTGTTGCAGCGGTTTCGCGCTGCCCTTGAAGTCCAGCTCTTCCGGGTGCTGACCGGAGACGCCGGCCAGTGGACCATCGATCGCGCGAATGATGTCAGCGATGCGAATCTCTTTGGCGGGTCTGGCGAGCTTGTGACCGCCGACCGGTCCGCGCTTACTTGAGACGATGCCGGCCTGGCGCAGCGACTGGAGAATGTTCGTCAAAAAAGCGTGTGGAATGTCTTGCGCGGACGCGATGTCTTCGGATGTCGTCAGGTGCTCATCCTCGGCGTGCGTGGCCAGTTCGACCGCCGCGCGGACGGCATAATCGACCTTTGCTGAGATTCTCACTCGAAATTCTCCACTTCAGCGGGAGAGTTTACGGGTGAGCGCGGCAGGCGAACTCAGGCGGGTTGGCGGCGCAGTAGCCACCAGTCGACGGCGTAGCCGCCGAACGGAAGCACCGCGCCGAGCAAGACGAGTGCCGTCACACGCATGTCCCACTGCATCGTCTCGCGGATGTTCACTGCGAAGCCCCAGTAGGCGACAAACAAAACTCCGTGCAGCGGCCCGAGAATCTGAACACCCAGCTCGCCGCCGTCGGTGTGCTTGATGTAGGTCGCGACCAGCAGTGCCAAGAAGCTCGTGGCCTCGGCGAAAGCGATCCAGCGAAACGTTTTAAGTGAGAACGAGATACGGAGAGGGTAGAGAGGCATCTCGCGTTCTTCCTCGGAGGTCAGGGCATCCTCACGAGTTTGACGATGAGTTGGTGACGGGCAGTCGCTTTGCACTGAGCGTCGCTGGCAGGATCAGCAGTGCGAGTACGCCACCAACGAGCGCGAGCGCGGGATAGCTGGTCGAGGCAACGATGAACCCGCTTGACAGCCCTCCGGTGGCGCCAGCTAGCGCGACGCTTAGGTCTACGGTGCCCTGCGTGCGGGCTCGAGTTGCGAGCGAAGCGCTGTCGGTAAGTAGCGCGGTGCCGCCAATCAGACCGAGGTTCCAGCCGAGCCCGAGCATGGCGAGTGCAAGTGTGAGCAGAACCATCGAGTCGGCCGGCGCGCTTGCCGCAATCAGCCCCGCTAAGAGCAAGATCGTTGCAGCGCTGCCGATCACCGGGAGGCGGCCGACGCGGTCGACCAGCACTCCCGTGAGCGGCGACGGTAGATACATGAAAGCCACGTGGATCGCGATCACGAATCCGATCGAGCCGAGTCCGTGGCCGTGATCTCGCATGTGTACCGGGGTCATCGTCATGACCGCGATCATCACGACCTGGGTGAGGACCATCGCCAGCGCCGCGAGGCGGATGTTCCCGGCGGTGTGCTCCCGCGCCGGTGACTCGGTGACTTCATTCGGCTCTTGGTCGGCGCCTGCGCCGATCGTGCGCGCGGTCAGGAGCGGGTCGGGGCGCAGAAAGAGTGCCAAGACCATGGCCGCCGCCGCGTAAGCGATCGCCGCGAGCGCGAACGGCCCGGTTAGCCCGGGCATGCCGACGCTCTCGGCGATGCGGCCGGTCAACTTAACGAGGTTCGGCCCGGCGACTGCGCCCACCGTGGTTGCGACAAGCACGATGCTGATCGCACGTCCGCGACGAGCCGGATCGGCTAGGTCGGCTCCGGCGTATCGCGCTTGAAGGTTCGCGGCGAATCCCGCGCCATAGATGACCATCGCGGCAACAAAGAGAGGGATGTTGTCCCAGACTGCCGCCAGGACAATTGCGCCGCCGCCGATCGCACCGGTCGCGTATCCCGCAGTCAAGCCGATGCGACGGCCGAACCTCTGCGAAAGCCGGCCAAGCAGAAGTGCTGCCACGGCCGATCCGGTCGTAAACAGCGCAGCCGGAAGCCCTGAAAAGCTCGTCGCGCCAAGCACGTCCTCCGCAAGCAGCGCACCTACCGTAATCCCCGCCGCAAGCCCAGCACCGCCAAGCATCTGCGCGATGACGAGAGTCCGCAACGTACGGCGCTGCAACGCGGCGACTCCAGAGGCCGAAATAGAGGCCGAAATATCAGAGTTTGCGGGCGTCACGCTCCGAGTGACCTTACGACGCGCATCCGTACAGGGCCATGCCCACTCCACCCAAATGCCCCCCAACTCTCCGTTTCGAGACGCAAGCAGGTTGCGGTTGTTCGCGAGGAGAGGGAAGGGAGCGACCCCCTGGTCGTGACCGCCCCTCGACGACCGAACAACCGCGAGATGCGCCGCGCATCGGAACGGAGAGGGAGGGATTCGAACCCTCGATGGAGCTATAAACCCCATACTCGCTTAGCAGGCGAGTGCGTTCAGCCACTCCGCCACCTCTCCCGGAGAACGCGGCATTCTATCGGTGGTTCGGGCTACTTCTCGGGGTGCTGGCGCGACAGCCACCAAAGCGCGAGCACCGGCACGATCAACGGAAGCCATCCGTAGTCGCGACCGTAGAGCGTCCAGACGGTGCCTTCGGGGAAGGCCGAACTGTCAATCGCGGTCAGCGTGCCGACGATCAGGACCCCAGCCAGTTCGAACGTGACCGACACTCGCGCGACGCGTAACGCGAGCTTGTCGGCCCGCGCGATTCCCCAGACACCGACGCAATACACGACTGCGGCGAAGGTGCTCAACGAGTACGCGAGCGGTGCCTCGTCGAACTTCGCCACGAGTTCGTAGGTCGACCGGCCGATCGCCGCGAAAGCGAGCAGGGCGTAGCCAGCGAGCAGTGCCGTCTGCGCGTCGCCGCGAATGCGCGGCGCGGGTTGAACCTGCGGATCTCGATCCGGTGTTTGAGAGAGGTCCATCGCCGCCGAACGGTACCGCCCACTGATGCCGTGCCACCCTAGACTTGCGGGCATGGGAGTGCGGTGACTGAGCTGAGAAACTGGTCTGGCTACCAGCGTTGGCAGCCGCAGCACCATGTGCAGCCGTCGACGACTGACGAAACGGTCGAGGCGGTCGGTCGTGCGACCGGCGCGGGACAGAAGATTCGGGTCGCCGGCAACCTGCACAGCTTCAGCGAGATCGCGCGCACGCAGCAGACGATGATCTCGCTCGCCGCCCAGCAAGGGATCGTCGACGCAGACCGCGCCAGCGGCTTAGTACGGGTTCGCGCCGGAACCTCGATTCACCGGCTGAGCCGCGAGCTCGACGTTCTCGGCCTAGCGCTGCCGAACCTCGGCGATATCGACGTGCAGTCGATCGCCGGAGCTGCAGCGACCGGCACGCACGGCACAGGCGAAGCGTTCGCGAGTCTCTCCGCCCAGATCATGGCCGCGCGACTCGTGACCGCGGCCGGAGAGATCCTCGAGATCGACGAATCTGAGCTGACCGCGCTGAAGGCCGCCCGGGTTTCGCTGGGTGCGCTCGGCGTGCTCACGGAGGTGACGCTGCAGTGCGTTCCGGCGTTCCGACTCGACCGCCTCGACCTGCCGGTCCCGCTCGACGAAACACTCTCGCAACTCGACTCGCTCGCCGCGGAGTTCGATCACTTCGAGTTTTACACGATGCCTTACACGCGGGCCTCGCTGCAGAAGCGGATCAACCGATCCAACGCGCCAGCCAAACCGATGCCACGGTCCAAGCGATTCTTCGACGACGTGGTGATCGAGAATCTGGCGCTCGGTGCGCTCGTCCACACCGGCAAGCTGGTCAAGCCAGCGATTCCGACGCTCGCACGCATGGCGGCCAAGTTCTTCGGCGCCAGCCACCGACTTGACAAAAGCTTCGACGCATTCTCGACCGTTCGGTTCATCAAGTTCAACGAGCTCGAGTATTCGATCCCGCGCGCGAATCTGGCCGAGGCGATCGACCGCGTCCTCGGTGTGATCGAAGAGCGCAAGCTCGCGGTGAACTTCCCGATCGAGGTTCGAATCGGTCGCGCCGATTACGACTGCCTGCTGTCAACGGCCGCCGGTCGTGAGACCGGCTACATCTCGGTTCACACATTCCGCGGCATGGAGTTCGAACCGTACTTCCACGCCGTCGAGGAGATCATGAACGAGTACGACGGCCGCCCGCACTGGGGCAAGATCAACTGGCAGACGG
>JBASTN010000013.1:0-3260 GCA_049274915.1 Solirubrobacterales bacterium | reverse complement strand
CGGCCTGCCGATCGGCGCGATGATCGCAGCTGAGAACTGCTCCCAGACGCTTCAGCCCGGATTCCACGGATCAACCTTCGGCGGCAACCTCGTCGCCTGCGCCGCGGCCAACGCGGTGATGCAGATCCTCACGGATCCAGCGACCACTGAGAATGTCGAGCTGGCCGGGAACGCATTCCGAGAGAAGCTTGCAAAGTTTGGAACGGTCGAGGGAAGGGGCCTGATGATCGCCCTCGAGCTTCCAGACTCGGTCGACGCGAAGCAGGTCGTCGAGCGCCTTCTAACCGAGCAAAAAGTGATCGCCAACGCGACCGGCCCGTCCACGCTTCGCTTCCTGCCACCACTTCTGATCATGCCAGACCAGATTGATCAAGCGATCTCGGCTCTGGACGCTGTGCTCGAGCCTTCGTAAATTGCGGGAAGCTTCTCTCGCCGGTAACGCACGAACTTCGTCAGAGGAGTAGGTTGTCAGACATGGAGCGGTTTGACTCAACTGCTGCCGGTCGCGCGACCTCGCCTTTGCGGTCACCCGACAGACAGACGTCCCGGTCAGCGACAGGTCGCGCGCGTTCGACCCGCGCGGCCACGGCCCGCTCCGCAACCGAGATGCGCGAGGCTGTTCGCGCCGCGATGCAGGCTGCACGGCGCGTACGCAGCCTGAGCTAAAACGCTCAACTGTTCGCTGCGCCGCCTGCTGCGGCGCCTGCTGCTCCGCCTGCCGGGCAAACCCCTCGTTAGCTAGTCTGCCCGCTCGACTATGAGCGAGCAAAACACACCCCTCGACGGCGCAAATCAGCCGTCCCCCGGCGAATTCATCACCACTTCATACGAGGCCCGTCCCGAGGACGTCGGCCGCGTGCTTCTGCTCTACTCCGGCGGTCTCGACACCAGCGTGATGCTGCACTGGATTCAGGCCCACTACGACGCCGAAGTCGTCGCCCTGACCGTCAACCTCGGCCAGCCGAAAGAAGATTTCACGGTCGTCAAGGGCAAGGCGATGGACCTCGGTGCGCTTGCATGCGAGGTCGTCGACGCCCGCGACGAGTTCGCGGAGGACTACGTGCTGCCGGCGATCAAGGCCAACGCTCTCTACGGCGGCGGCTATCCGCTCTTCACCGCGCTCGGCCGCCCACTGATCGCCAAGCTGGCTGTCGAATACGCGCGCAAGTACGAGTGCGACACGATTGCCCACGGCTGCACTGGCAAGGGCAACGACCAGGTCCGCATCGAGGCCACGGTCGCCACGCTCGCCCCGGAGATCAAGATCATCGCCCCGGTGCGCAACTGGCGCATGGGTCGCGAAGAAGAGATCGCTTACTGCCGCGAGCACGGAATCCCCGTCGCAGGTGGCACCGAGAGCCCGCCGTACTCGATCGACGACAACATGTGGGGTCGCTCATCCGAGGGCAAGTCGATCGAGGATCTCGGCGCTCCGCCCGAGCCCGGCGTCTTCCAGCTCGTCACTCGTCCGGAGGACGCTCCCGACGAAGTCGAGGAGATTGAGATCGAGTTCGAAGCCGGCCGCCCGGTCGCGCTCAACGGCGAGCGCCTGCCGCTGCCCGCACTAGTCGAAAAGCTCACCGACCTCGGTTGCAGGCACGGCGTAGGCATCGTCGACCACATCGAAGACCGCATCGTCGGCCTGAAGGTCCGTGACATCTACGAAGTGCCGGCCGCGACGATCTTGCTGACGGCGCACAAAGAGCTCGAGAAGCTCGTCTGCACCCGTCACCAGAACCTCTTCAAGTCTCAGCTGGACAACCACTGGGCATATCTGGCCTACGCCGGTCTCTGGTACGAGCCGCTGCGCGCCGATCTCGACGCGTACATGGAAAGCGTCAACACACAGGTGACCGGCTCGATCGGCATCAAGCTTTACAAGGGGAGTGCAACGGTCATCCGGCGCAGCTCACCGAACGCCATTTACGACCAGGATCTCGCCGGATTCAGCGAGTCCGGTGGTCTCTTTTCTCAGCAGGCAAGTCCCGGATTCATCGAACTCTGGAGTTTGCAGAGCAGGATGGCCTACCAAGTTAGAAGCAGGAAAAACCCCTCTTAGCGGGGAATTTATAGGTAACTTGCGGGATTTAGTCAAGAAAGGGTTGATTCCGCTGAAGAGGTTGTGTAGTATCCCGAACTCCTGAACGACAATCAGCAGCCGAACTGATCACCAGGACATTCGTCCCAGGTGTGATGGCCGGGGAACCAAACGTTCCTTGGGGCTAATCCGCAAGCAGTGCTTTTGAAAAGAGTGCGATTTGTGGAGGCGCGAGTCCTTTAGCGCTAGCCCGTCAGCTAACCCGGTAGGCATGCGAAGGAGGCTGAATGCCGCACGTACGCACATCTGTACCCATTCACAGGTTTAAACGAACGGACTTTCGTTCGAAGTTTGTATTGCAAAAGCTTGTATTGCAAAAGCTTGTATTGCCAAAGCTTGTATTGCTAGCGAGCTTCTCGCTGATCATCTTTTCCGCCCTTGTCGCGCCGTCGCTGGCCGCAACGGGCCAGGCCAGCAACCAGGGTGCTGCCGAATTCGCACCGACGCCGGCCACCACTCCCGGCCTGAAGGCCACTCTCGCCGCCGACGGCCGTACAGCTGTCGCTCCGGTGGGTGCACCGCTCCCAGTCCAGAAAGCAATCTGGGCAGCCAACGAGATCACCACCAAGCCCTACCTCTACGGCGGCGGACACGGCAAGTTCAAGGATCGCGGTTACGACTGCTCCGGAACAATTAGCTACGCGCTCAACGGTGGCGGTCTGCTCGACAGTCCGCTCGACTCATCGTCTTTCATGAGTTGGGGCGAGCGCGGTAAGGGCAACTGGATCACCGTCTACACCAACCCTGGTCATGCATACGTCATGATCGCCGGACTGCGCCTTGACACATCAGGTCGCGGGGAGAAAGGGCCGCGCTGGCGTCCTGAAAAGCGCAGCACCCGCGGCCTCCGCGCCCGCCACCCGCAAGGTCTTTAACCGCCGACGGTCGTTGCCGAGGCGACCCGACGCATCGATCGAAACAGGAGAGCCCGCCACCGTGCGGGCTCTTTCTGTTTAAGAATCCCCGCACCCGGGAATCCCGATAGTGTGAATCAAATGAGCAACCGTTTCTACGAAGCACTCGGCCGCGCCACTTGGGCGATCGGCAAGCACAAGGTCAAGCAGAAGGTCCACTCACAGCCTGGCGGCCGGTACATCGCTGCCGCGGCGCTAGTTGTTGGTGTGGCTGCCGTGGGCGCGCTTGTCGCGCGTTCGGGTTCGAC
>JBASTN010000012.1:0-5330 GCA_049274915.1 Solirubrobacterales bacterium | reverse complement strand
CTACCAGGGCGACACGATCGTGCACGACCATCACCCGGATCGCATCCTGATCTTCCAGGACACGCTCGAGCGCGACTTCGGGCACGACCGCGGCCTGCTGACGGCCCAGGTCGAGCGCACCGTGCGCCACGAGCTGGCTCACCACCTCGGCTGGGACGAACGCGGCGTGGCGAATCTCGGTCTCTGACCGAGCCGTGACGTCACCCCCGCGACGCGTCCGTGCGGGCGGACCCGCCGCTAATCAATCAGCCGCCTCTGCATGCGGTTGATCGCCAGCCGCCAGGTGATCAGCGTGAAGCCGCAGAGGAACCCAAGGCGCGCCAAGTCGGTCGGCTCGAACCCGAACGACGCGGCGCGCACCAACTCGACCAGTTGATGCAGCGGGTTGATCTGCGCGGCGATCTGGAAACCCTCGGGAAGCTGGTCGATCGGGAAGAACGTTCCGGCAACCAAAAACAACGGTGTGATCGCCAGGGTTGTGACGTAGTTGAACTGATCGATCTTCTCTGCCCAGGCGGCAACCGAGATGCCGAAGCCCGCGAAGCCGAGCGCCGTGACGAAGGCGAACAGCGGAACGAGCAGCATCCCCCACGCCGGGTCGAGTCCAAAGCCAATTGTCACCAGCAGCGGAAAGCTGCCGTAGAAACCGGCACGAATGCCGATCCAAAGCATCTCGGCAGTGACGAGCTCTTCCACGTCTACCGGTGTAGCGAGGATCGCGTCGTAGGTGTTTTGGAAGTGGTGCTTAACAAACGTTCCGAACATCGCCGGTAGTGCGCTGCTGAAGATCACTGCGGTCGCGACCATGCCGGTGCCGACGTACTGCTCGTAGGGCACACCGCTGACATTGCCGACGATCGTTGAACCGAGGCCGAGGCCGAAAGCCAATAGATAGACGATCGGTTCGAGCACACTGCTGAAGGTCGTGCCCTTCCAGAAAGTCATGAAGTTGGCGACTTCACGGCTCATTACGCCCCAGATCGCGGGCCACTCGAGGCGGCGGGTGCCGACGGCGCGGCGTGGGCGGTTGGCGGCTGCATCGACGGTTGTGTCGGGCGCGCTCACTCGGCCTCCTCGCCTGTCAGTAGTACGAATACGTCTTCGAGTGAAGCGGCGCGGCGGACCGCGTTCTCGGGGATTAGGCCGTCGGTGGCGTTCTCAGATCCGACGATCGCGATCGCGGGACCAGCGGGACGCACCTTCAGCCCGGCCTCCTCGGCGCGTTTGCGCAGCTGGGCGAGGTCATCAGGGTGGCTATAGATCTCGGCGGTCTCGCGGCCCGCGTGCTCGGCGATCAACTCGTCGGGCAGGCCGCGGGCGATCACTTTGCCGTGGGTCATGACGGCGACTTCATCGGCCAGGCGGTGAGCTTCTTCGATGTAGTGCGTTGACATCAGGATCGTCGCGCCTCCACTACGCAGGCCGTCGATCAACGACCAGAGCTGAGTGCGGATCTGCGGATCGAGTCCGACGGTCGGTTCATCCAATAGGACGACCCGCGGGTTGTGCACGAGTCCGCGTGCAAGCAGCAGCCTGCGGCGCATGCCGCCAGAGAGTTCATCGACCTTCGATCTGCGGCGGTCGGTCAGCTTCGCGATATCGAGCGCACGGTCGACCGCCGCCGGTACGTCTGGCACGCGGTAGAGCCGCGCGAACACGGCGAGGTTGTCCTCGACGGTGACATCGACGTCAAGGTTGTCGAGCTGCGGCACGACACCCATCTCAGCTCGAGCACGCTTGCTCTCGCGTGGCAGCTCATACTCGAGCACTCGCAGGGTGCCCTCGTCGGCGATCGCTTGGCCGGTCAACATCCGCATCGTTGTCGACTTGCCGGCTCCGTTGGGGCCGAGCAGTCCGAGACAAATCCCAGCCGGCACGTCGAGATCCAGTCCGTTGACAGCAGTGATCTCGCCGAATCGCTTGACCACTCCGCGTAGTTCGATCGCGCTCATTGCGCGCCATTCAAGCAGGCCGCGACCAGCGGGCTGTGAACGACCCGAACTAGGAGGCTGCTGACGCGGGGTCGGCATGCCGCTGCGCGACTCGGTCGCTGGCGAGCACGCCGGCAGTCAGCACCAGCCAAAGCGCCGCCACCCACGACAGCGTCGCGAGCACGACGTGCAGCCAGACGAGTTCCGACGGCAGCTGATTCATCCACTGAATCGATCCGATCATGCCCTGCAGCCCGATCAGCACTACGAAGACGGCGGCGCTGATTCGCAGCGGTTTCGGAGCGCCGCGGCGCCACAGCACGGCCCAGGTGATCACGGCGAGAATGCCGAGCACGTCGGCGAGACGCCCGTGGCGATGCACGATCCATTCGAGCGAGTCGCCCCCTTTGGGCTCGAAGCGATCGACCTGGCCGGGTTCACCGCCGGCGTGCGGTCCGGCGGCGGTTGCCACCACTCCCGAGAGAATCGTCAACAAGGTCAGCGGCGCAAGTGCTCGGACCATCCAGACGCCGGTCTTGTCGTCGGACGGCCGTCGCCAGCCTGGCTCGTGACTCGCCAGCCAGACGAGCACGACAGCGGCGATCATCATGACCATTGAAAGCGTGAAGTGAGCCATCACCCAGCCGTAGGCGAGCTCGCTCTTGACGGTGAACGCCCCGAGTGCGGCCTGGGTAAATGCACCCAGCGGCAGTAACCAGGCCCAGACCGCGATGTCACGCCGGTAGGGGCGACGGCGCAGCGCACCGATCGCGGCGGCCAACACGGCGAGCGTCACGAAACCCGAAAAGACACGGTTGCCGAACTCGATCATCGAGTGGGTGTCAAGCGGCGGATAGGCCTTGCCGTAACAGCGCGGCCAGTCCGGACAACCGAGACCCGACGCGGTCAAGCGCACCGCAGCGCCGCTGAAGACGATCAGAATCAGCACCGCGAGCGCGAAGTACGCGATTCGCGTGTACTGGCGCGGCGTGACGGTAAAGCCGTTTGTCCTGGCGCGCAGACGAGCAAGCATCGGGTCAAACAATAGAGCGCGAGGCGCGGCGGACTGCCGCGATCGAGGTCGCGCTACTGGCCGGCGTTGTCGGCGACGAACGCGGAGACTGCCTCGATCTCGGCGTCTGAGAGATCGTCATCGAACGATGGCATGCCGCCCCCGCCGTTGCGGACCTGGCCGGAGACGTCGCCGCTGTCAGGCTTGAGCTCATCAAGGTTGGGACCGCTGCTGCCCTTTGAGCCGGCCGCCGCCAACGTGTGGCAGCCGCCGCAACCGGAGTCGGCGAAGATCTGCTTGCCATCGGCCGGAGCGCCACTGGACGTACTACCGGGTGTGCCGTCACTGCCAGAGGACGAATCGTCAGAACCGCAGCCGGCGATCGCCAACGCGAGGACGAAGATCGCGCAGATAGCCGCGATCGTCGTGAGGCACTTGGTATCGCGTGGCGGTCCCGGGCGGTTCATGGGATCACTTTCATTTTTCGCTCGCGCAATCCTGCCTTCGGTCACACTTACGCGATGAATCCGAGTTTCAAGGCCCGGCTGTTGATCGCCTACATGCGGATCCGGCGCGCTAAGCGTGATCTGGAGGACCTCGAGTTGTTTCGACGCGAGCTGTCCGACCGCGATGACGCACTTGAGATCGAACCGCCCGATTCTCTGTCAGGCCAGTTCGAGGTGTCACGCGAGCTGATCGCAGGACGACCTGTGTTTACGATCGCAGCGAGCGGCGCGGCTGATGCTGCCGCGATCCTCTATCTACACGGCGGCGGGCATTTTCTCCAGGCACGCGAGGCGCACTGGTGGACGGCCGGCGAACTGGCGCAGCGCACGCGGTGCCCGGTGATCTTTCCGCTGACCGCCTTGACGCCGCTCGCCAACTGCGACGACGTTCTGCCCTGGCTGCTCGATGTCTACCGGTCAATTGCCAGCGGTGAGGTCGCCGCGATCGCCGGTGATTCGGCCGGCGCCGGCGCCGCGTTGGCGCTCGCCCAGTTAGTACGAGAGGCCGGCCTAGCTCAGCCGAAACTGATCGTGCTGTTCTCGCCGTGGCTCGACCTCTCGATGCGGCACGCCGCCGAGGGCGACCAGCTCGATGGCCGCGACCCGATGCTCGCGGTCCCCGGGCTGATCGAGGCGGGTCGGTTGTGGGCCGGCACTCGCGCGATCGACGACCCACTTGTCAGCCCAGTCGACCTCGATCTCACAGGATTGGCGCCGGTCGAGATTCACGCGGGGACCCGTGACATTTTGATCAACGATGCGCGGCGGCTGGCGGCGCGTGGACGTGAGTCCGGGCATCCGATCGAGCTGACTGAGCATCGTGGTCTCTTTCATGTCTTTATGACGATCCCGATGCCCGAGACGGATCGCGTACTCACGCAGGTGGCCGAAAAGATCGGCGTAGCGCAGGGAATCTGACACTACAGCGTGCGTTTCGAGCCTGCCAAGACCGGGGTAAGTCCGTTGTATGGAGACAGACCGCATAGACGATCACGATTCCGAGTCGTCGCACGACAGGCTCGATGCCAGCAAGCTGTATGACCCTGATCCCGCCCCCGACGGACCGGCCGCATTGCCGCGTCGCGCGTGGCAATCGGCGCTCAAGGACACCGTCACGGTCTTCCGCAAGCGCGGCGTGACCAACTGGGCCGCGGCACTCACCTACTTCGGTGTGCTGGCGCTGTTCCCGGCGCTGATCGCACTGGTCTCGATGCTCGGAATGATCGGCAGCTCAGCGATCAACCCGCTGCTCGAGCAACTAACTACGGCCGCGCCAGGCCCTGCTCGCGATCTGCTTGCCGAGTCGTTGACCTCGATCCAGGCCAACCCTGGCGCCTCGGGTGTGACGTTCTTCATCGGACTCGCCGCGGCAATCTGGGCGGCCTCGGGCTACATCAGTGCGTTCATGGATGCCTCCAACGCGATCTACGGCGTCGAGGAAACGCGCCCTTTCTGGAAGAAGATCCCGCTGCGCCTTGCGGTCACCGTCGTTGAACTGGTGTTGGTGTCGGCCTGCGCGATCGCCGTCGTGCTGACCGGTGATCTCGCACAACGTGCCGGCGACATAGTCGGAGTCGGCGACACCGCCGTCGATATCTGGAACATCGCTAAGTGGCCGGTCTTGATCCTCGTGCTGATGCTGGCCCTGGCGATTCTCTACTGGGCCGCGCCGAATGCGCGCCACCCCGGGTTCCGCTGGATTACGCCGGGCAGCATCCTGGCGGTCGTCCTCTGGATCGTCGCGTCGGCGGCGTTCGGCGCCTACGTCGCGGCGTTCGGCTCGTACAACAAAACCTACGGCGCGCTCGGCGGAGGGGTGGTCTTCCTGATCTGGCTATGGATCTCGAACATCGCCGTCCTGCTCGGCGCCGCATTGAACTC
>JBASTN010000011.1:0-7399 GCA_049274915.1 Solirubrobacterales bacterium | reverse complement strand
ATTACCAGCGGTAGTGCGAGAAGGCCTTGTTGGCCTGTGCCATGCGGAAGATGTCTTCCTTCTTCTTGTAGGCACCACCCGCGTCTTGCTGGGCATCGATCAGTTCGTAGGCGAGGCGGTCGGCCATCGTCTTCTCGCGGCGATTGCGCGAGGCCTCGATCAGCCAACGAATGGCGAGCGTGCGGGCGCGACGCTGCGGCACCTCGACTGGCACCTGGTAGCTGGCGCCACCGACGCGGCGTGAACGAACCTCGAGGTTCGGCGTCAGTGCCTTGACAGACGCCTCAAGCGATTCAACCGGCGGGTTACCGGTCTTGGTGGAAAGCGTGTCGAGAGCGCTGTAAACAATTCGCTCGGCGGTGCTCTTCTTGCCGTCGAGCATGACCTTATTGATCAGTTGTGCGACGAGGCGACTGTTGTGCACGCCATCGGGCTCGATCTCACGAATTGTTGCGGCATTACGACGAGGCATCTAAGAAATGAGGCTTTCTGAAAGTGGAGGTGAGCGGGCCGGCTAGCTGATCTTCACGCCGTAGCGTGAGCGGGCCTGCTTGCGGTCTGAAACGCCCGAGGTGTCGAGCGTGCCGCGAATGATCTTGTAACGAACACCCGGCAAGTCCTTGACTCGGCCACCACGCACGAGCACTACGGAGTGCTCCTGGAGGTTGTGGCCCTCGCCGGGAATGTATGCCGTGACTTCCATCTGGTTCGTCAGTCGAACACGAGCAACCTTGCGAAGCGCCGAGTTCGGCTTCTTCGGGGTGGTCGTGTAGACACGCGTGCAGACTCCGCGGCGCTGAGGCGCGGACTGCTTGGTCTGGCCACCCTTCATGTTCTTCAAACCAGGGGTGGAGACTTTCTTCTTGGGCTTTTTGCGGCCCTTGCGAACGAGTTGGTTGATGCTTGGCATACGACGGCGGATGGTAGCAATGCCCGATCAGAGCGGTCCGGCGTGACGAACGCGTTCGTGCAGCAGGGTCGCCACACGGCGGCCGACACGACCGAGTATTAGACCTATGGTTGATCGCATCGAACATGCTTCGCACACCCGATTTCGCCGCCACGCGGGAGTCGCGGCCGTCTGCGTCGCGCTGACCGCGGGTTTCATCACAGTCACGACGAGCTATGCCGACACAAACCTCCCGGCCGATCTTCGCGCCGTGCAGTCGGCCGCGAGTGAAAGCAACAAGACCATTGGCAAGCGTCTCGAACGCCATGCGTCGAGCTCAATTCCATCTGGAGAGTTGGCATGCGCCACGTGGAATCCCAACCCGGCCGCGCGAAAACCGTTCCGGATACTTCTACTGAGTCGCCGGTCGACCGCCAGGGCGAAGTCGATCGCTACCCGGGCCGGCGTTCAAAAGAAGACGACCGTCCGTGTGGTTCCCAAAGACCAGTCGGCCACCGCTCGCGCACAGACAGTTTCCGAGCACCCGAAATGATTAGTAGCGTGAGTTCCTTGTAGCCATCGTGGCGAGGGCTCGGTCGCGCCAGTCAGCCGGGAGGCGTCCGAAGCCGAATGAATCCACAGACCGCCTGCCGGCGGATCGACCGTCGCAATGGCGATCTGGATCAGAGGCGTCGGCGTGGCGCGACTGCGTCGCGGCCGAAGCCCCGCCGACTATGCCGGCTGCGGCGAGTCTTCGAGACGTGTCGGCGCCGGGACCAACGCCGCGGCCGCACAGATCAACGCGAAACCGAATGCCTGGAGCACGATGCCGGTGGCGCCGCTGGGCATCGGGTCGTTGAAGACGACGATGCCGCCGACGATCTGGATCAAGTTGGCGCTGACGCCGATCATCGTGATGACCGGGACCGCCTCGCCAATTTGCAGACCGCGTGCAACTGAGTAGAACGAGATGACCGCCATGATCAAGGCGAGTGCGAGCCAAGGTGAAAGCAGTGCATTGAAGACGCTTGAAGCGCTGGCGATGTTCGTCATCGCCTTGATCGCGATGTCAGAGACGCCGATCAGGACGCCCGATGCCGCACCCAGCAGAACGCCGTGATGCTGCACACCAGCGCCGAGGCGCGGACCGGCCAGCAAGGCGATTCCGATGATCAATGCCCCGGCTTCGAATGCGACCAACGCCGCGTTCGAGAAGCTGTCGCCGCCTCCGCGAGGCAGCGTTATGGCCAACAACATCAGGCCTGCAGCTGTGAGCAAAACTCCGACCCACTGACGACGGCCGAGGCTGTATCCGAAGACACGCTCGGCGAGCACGGCGAGAAAGACGAGACCACCGGAGATCACTGACTGCACGATCGAGATCGGTGCAAACCACAGTGCGGCGACGTGAAGTGCAAATGCGACTGCGGCAACGGCGTAGCCAGCGACAAAGGCGGGAGAGCGGAACAGTGCGGCCGCGCTCTTAAGCGGGTGACGCATGTCAACGGCCGGTGACTCACAACACCCGCGGTGCTTGAGCAAGAACCCGAGGTTCGTGACGAAGGCGCAAAGAAGCGCGAGTGATATGCCTAGTTCGAGACCCATCCGTGAAAGTTCGGAACTCCGAGAAACAACCTCCGAGAATTCCTATGCGCGTCAGCTGGTCCGCTTCCTGCTTCCCCTGGGCGCTTGGTTTCCGTATCGAACGGATAGCGCGATGCCTTTATAGGCAAGATTGGAGATCACTGAAAAGCGGAGCCGAGAATTACCGCCGTACGACCAGACACTAGAGTGCCCCATGCCGCGCGTTGTTAATCCTCGGTTGTCAATACCCCCCGCGATCCAGACTAGGAAGTCGGCGCCATCTCCTCCAAACCGCTCCTGTTCGTTGACGTCGATGGAGTCATCAGTACGTACGGATTCGCTGCAAACAGCGGGGTTCCTAGCGGATCACGGCCCGAAGGCAGTTCTGCGATCGACGGTGCGGGGACATTTCACAATGTCGAAGGAGTGATCCATCACATCGGTCCCGGGATGTCCGAGCGGATGCTCGCGGTCTTGCCGTATTTCGAAACGGTGTGGGCAACAGGATGGGGTGCGCGGGCGAACGAACACCTCGTATATCTGCTGAATTTGCCCGGCGAATTTGAGGTAGTTGACTTCGACGTCACCCCCTCGATAGACGGCAGCGGCCACTGGAAGCTGGACGCCTTGACCGCGCGTGCCGCAGGGCGGGCGGCGGCGTGGATCGATGACGGGTTCAACGACGCTTGTTATGCGTGGGCAAAATCGCGCGGCGCCCCGACGCTGCTTGTTGGAACCGATCCAGCGATCGGCTGGACCGATGAACACGTGGATGAGCTTATCTCCTGGGCCGCATTGCAGAGCGGTTAGTGTTGCTTTTTGTTCGCGTTTTCGCTAACATAGAGGCATGACCAAGCACGGCCGTCCGGCTGCCCATCTGGTTGCTCCCGATCTGGTTCGGGAGATTCGCGAAGCAAGCGGTCTCAAGCAGGCCGAACTCGCTCGTCGCGCTGGAATGCCGCGTTCGGTACTCAGCGCATATGAAAGCGGTACACGTCAACCGAGCGTCGAGGCGATTTCACGAATCGCGCGTGCCGGCGGCATGCAATTGAGCCTTTCCCCGCGAGTCGAGACCGTCGACCCCGCGCGCGCCGGCCGCCTGCTCGAGCAAGTGCTCGAACTCGCAGAGGCACTGCCGTTCTCGCCGAAGGCAACTTTGCAGTTCCCGCGACTGACCGAACGCTTCGGCTGATCGGGAGAGTCGCGGCATCACCCACCTGAACGTGACCAGCCTGATTGAGAAGCTGCACGCGGTCCACGAGTCGCTCGCCGCCGCGAAACTCCCCCACGCTTTCGGTGGCGCGATCGCTCTGGCCTACTGCACGCAAGAACCACGCGGCACGCGCGACCTCGACGTCAACATCTTCGTGCAGCGTGACCGGGCTGCAGACGCACTTGGTGCCCTGCCCGATGGCGTGAAGGTGGCGCAAGCAGACATCGATCAGGTGCTGCGCGATGGACAGACGCGGGTCTGGTGGGACGAAACCCCGGTCGACGTGTTCTTGAACAACCTGCCACTCCACGACCGGGTCGCAAAGGGTGTCCGCTGGCGGCCGCTCGCCGGCCGCGACGTGCCACTGCTCGACTGCACGTCGCTCGCACTCTTCAAGGCGTTCTTCAATCGAACTAAGGACTGGGCCGACCTCGAAGCGATCGCGGAGGCAACACCAGGGGACATCGCAGACGCCGCCGACTGGCTGGAAGAGCTGGACCCCGACGATCAGGCGATCGCGCGGATGCGTCAGTTGGCGGCTCAACCGCCGGCCGCGCCCTGACCTGGAGCCTCTGGCGGGCGTTTTCGGCTTAGAAGCGGACTTCGTCCATCACGTCGCCGGTCGGGCGCAGGCTGCCGACCATCACGCCATCTTCCTTGGCCATCGCATCGTCAGTGGTAGCTGCAGCGGTGTCACCGCTAGTCGACGCGGAGGTGTCCTCGTCATCGCCACAACCTGTGGCGGCCAACAGCGACATCGCCATAACGGCACCGACCAACGCCAGCATCAGATTCTTGGGAAGTTTCATTGGGGTCCTCACCTTTGTAGTCCGAGCGCGACGCGGTGCAGGGGCGCACATTCGCGGCGGCTGAGGTTTGCTTTTGGACGTACTTACGGAGAAGCCGCGGGCGTGGATCATTCGCCACTGATTGGCGGGCGGGATTCTTCGCAAGGACCGCCTTGCAATGCGCGCGTGGCGCGCGGCTAGGCGTCGTGCTTCAGCAGATAGTCGATGTAGAACGGGCGCAGGCCATCGGCAAGCGGACCGTCGTCAGCGTTAAAGACTTCCTGAACGAGCGACCCAACCTTGAAGATGTCGGCGGTCGACTGGTCGAGATTGCCAAGCGACGCCTCGGCCGCAGGGATCTCCGACAGCAAATCCCAGAAGAACTTCACATCGACCCGCTTAGTCGCGCGGTCGATCGCGCGGTCGTGCAGCTCTTCGGAAGTCAGCGCGTTGAGTTCTTCAAAGGTCGTCATGGCGCGGAACTCTATTAGACGTCAGCCCGCGCAACGCAACCCTCAACGAAAAACGCCCGGGCATAACCCGGGCGCTTCTCACAGCTCCCGACGGCAACAATCGCCGCCGAGCTATCGATCAATTCCTACTACTTAGCCGAACCAGGCTCACTCAGGCGTGCGAGCTCGGCTTCGAGCCCTTCGCCGGTCAGTGCGCCGAGACCGCCGTCGCCGTCGCCCAGCGCAGCCAGTTCTTCTGCCGTCAAGCGGCCGAAGTCCAGGTCGCCCGGAGCCGGCAGCGGCTCGGTCGGCTCGATCTCGATCGTGCGGTAGCGCTTGAGCCCGGTGGCGGCCGGAATCAGCTTGCCGATGATCACGTTCTCCTTGAGGCCGACCAGACGGTCAGTCTTGCGCTCGAGCGCGGCGTCGGTGAGGACCTTGGTGGTCTCCTGGAACGACGCGGCCGAGAGGAACGACTCGGTGGCCAGTGATGCCTTGGTGATACCGAGGATCACTTCCTCGAAGGAGGCCTGTTCCTTCTTGCCCTTCTTGAGCGCCTTGTTGATCGCCTCGAGCTCGTACATCTCGGAGTACTGACCGGGCAGCAAGTCGGAATCGCCCTTCTGCTCGATACGTACCTTTTTCATCATCTGCCTGACGATGATCTCAATGTGCTTGTCGTTGATGTCTACACCCTGCGACTTGTAGACCTTCTGGACCTCGGCGACGAGGTAGACCTCGGTCGCGGTACGACCGCTGATGCGCAGCAGGTCGTGCGGCCAGATTGATCCTTCGTTGAGCTGACGGCCGGCGTCGACCTTCTCATTGTGCTCGACGAACAGACGCGTGCGGCGCGGGAACGAGTATGCGTGTTCCTCGCCGGCCTCGTCGGTGATGATCACCTTGCGGGTCTTCTCGGTGTCCTCGATCGTGACCTTGCCGGCCTCTTCAGCGAGCACCGCGAGACCCTTCGGCTTGCGGGCCTCGAACAGCTCGACGATTCGCGGCAGACCGTGCGTGATGTCGGCACCGGCGATACCACCGGTGTGGAACGTACGCATCGTCAGCTGCGTTCCGGGCTCACCGATCGACTGTGCGGCGATGATGCCGACCGCGTCGCCGATCTCTGCGAGCTGACCGGTGGCCAGCGACGCACCGAAGCAGCGCTGGCAGATGCCAGTCGCAGCGCGGCACTTGAGCACTGAGCGCAGGCGGACCTTCGCATCGGGCTCGTCGGCGTAGGTCTCTTCGGCGTCGGCGAGGTGCTCGATCGTGATCATTTCCTTGGCGGAGCAGATCACGCGACCGCGCTTGGTCTCCCAGTCGACTGACGGGAAGCGGCCGACGATGATGTCGTTGATCGCACCGTCACGCCAGATCTCGACTTCGACGTCTTCCTTGGTCTTGCAGTCGTTCTCACGAATGATCACGTCCTGCGAGACGTCAACCAGACGGCGGGTCAGGTAACCGGAGTCGGCGGTACGCAGGGCGGTGTCGGCGAGTCCCTTACGGGCACCGTGTGTGGAGATGAAGTACTCCTGAACGGTCAGACCTTCGACGAAGTTCGCCTTGATCGGACGCTCGATGATTTCACCCTTCGGATTGGCCATCAGACCACGCATTCCGGCGAGCTGGCGGATCTGCTTGAACGATCCACGTGCTCCGGAGTTCGCCATCATGAAGATCGGGTTCAGCTCTTCGAGGTTGTCCTCCATCGCCTGTCCGACTTCTTCGGTTGCGGCAGTCCACTGATCGACGATCAGGTCGTGACGCTCGGCCTGTGAAATCAGGCCGGTGTCGTACTGCTCACGGATCTCGGTGACCTGTGCGTCGTACTTCTCGAGGATCTCTGCCTTGCGCGGCGGGATCACGATGTCGTTCTTAGACACGGTGATGCCGGCACGTGTGGCGTACTGGAATCCGAGGTCCTTGAACGCGTCGAGCACGATTGCGATTGCGGAAGCGCCGTGCTTGTGAATCAGCTTGCCGATCGTCGCGTTGATGTCCTTCTTACGCATCGAGGAGTTGACGAACTCGTACTCCTTGGGATCGAAGTCTTCACCCAGGGTCTCTTCGAGCGCGCGCTCAATCGTCTCGTTGAAGATGATCCGGCCGACAGTCGTCAGGACGTGCGCGTCGGTACCCGGACGGCGGTACTCGGCGAGATCCTGCAGCTTGACCGTGCCGTTCTCGTACCACAGCTCTGCCTCTTGGGCCGAGCGGTAGACGTGCGGACGGGTCTTGCTCTTACCGGACTTGATCTCTGCTTCGAGCTTCTCCAGCTCTTCCTCGGTCGGGCCGTAGGTCAGGTAGTAGGTACCAAGCACCATGTCCTGCGACGGCGTGGCCAACGGCTGGCCGGTCGCCGGCGAGAGGATGTTGTTGCTCGAGAGCATCAACAGGCGGCACTCTGCCTGAGCCTCTGCCGATAGCGGCAGGTGGACGGCCATCTGGTCGCCGTCGAAGTCAGCGT
>JBASTN010000010.1:0-12590 GCA_049274915.1 Solirubrobacterales bacterium | reverse complement strand
TCTACCAGCTGAGTCCCCGGCGCACGCCCGGCGGCGTCAACGGACTCTCCGGCAGGCCAGGGACTGGGTCGGGAGCGTGGTACTCGACCGGCGAAGCGTCGTTGGGTGAGTCGGGAAAGAACACGCTGGCGAGCACGTGCAGATGCGTGCGCCCGATCCCCAGCTCGAACTGGCCACCCGAGTAGAGCGTGATGTCGCGCTCTTGGCAGTACTCCACGAGCTCGAGCAGTGTGCTCAGCGGACCGAATCGCGACGGCTTGAAGTTCAGGCACTTGGGTGCGAACTCGAGTGCTTCGATGTCGGCGACCGAATGGATCGGCGCGTCCCAGGTGATCCGGTCAATCGCCGGCTCGAGAATCGGCCGGGTCTGATCGTTGATCGCCGGGTCCTCGATCCAGGCGTCGGGGAACAGTTCGACCACCTCGCGGTAGAGCCGAGGGTCGGGTGGACTGTCGACGACGGTCCCGACGTAGAGACCCTTTAAGTCGACCGACTCGACACGGCCAGTCGCAGCTAGGTCCTCGATCAGCTCGCGCGGCCACGATGCCTCGGCGTCGAGCTTGAACTCCAGCCACGGCGCGACCGCGAGCCAGGCGTTGACGCGCTCGATCTCGGGTGGGTCGCCGAGTCGCAAAGAAACGATGAATCGAACTGGCTTGGGCTCGATCCCGAGCACCCCGCCAAACGAGGTGTGGTTCTGGTGCAGGGCGAGATCGAGCGCCGCGCTCTCATAGGCCCAGCGCCGGTAGTTGACGCTCGCTTCGCGTTCTGGCGGCTGCGGGAACAGTGAGGTCGCGCCCAGCAGCTTGGAGAACTCGTCGAACGTGCCGGAGAATGGCAGTCCGAGATCTGGTGGCGTGTCGCGCAGGGCGATGTGGTCGATCGTGTCGTAGGTGACATCTTCGCCACGGCCGGTCTCGCCGCCACCGTGCATCACCAGCTCGGTCGATACGCGCTCGAAGCCGCTCGAGACGTTGAGTGTGTGATCGACCATCTCGATCGAGTCGATCTGCAGTGGCAGATCGCTGAAGTTGTCGTAGAGCGCCATCGACCGGAGCATAGGTAGCGAGCCTCAGCATCGACGCACACCACGTCGGCGCATGCAAAAATCCCGGCATGAAGCTTGAGGGAATTCATCACGTCACTGCGATCACCGGCAACGCTCCGGCCAACGTCGAGTTCTACGTCGGCGTGCTGGGTCTCCGGATGGTCAAGAAGACGG
Source organism: Solirubrobacterales bacterium (assembly GCA_049274915.1). Classification (GTDB taxonomy): domain Bacteria; phylum Actinomycetota; class Thermoleophilia; order Solirubrobacterales; family JACPNS01; genus JACPNS01. The sequence goes on along the minus strand of JBASTN010000010.1, from coordinate 11,368 downwards.
TCAACCAAGACGACCCGTCGGTTTATCACCTGTTCTACGGCGACGAGAAAGGCGATCCCGGCGCCGATCTGACGTTCTTCGAGTATCCCGGTGTGCAACCGGGCACTCCCGGCGACGGGATGGTCTACCGCGTCTGCTGGCGCGTCGGCGGCGCCGACACGATTGATTTCTGGGCGGACCGTCTGGCGGACGAGGGCGTCGAGACGACCCGTGGCGACAACTCGTTGCTGTTTGCCGACCCTGAGGGGCTTGAGCACGAGCTGATCGTCTACGTCGGCGATCAGCCTCCGTTGACGGCAAAAGCACCGGATATTCCCGAGGAACATGCCCTGCAGGGATTCGCCGGAGTGCGGGCCTACAGCTCGGATCCGTCGCTGAGCGCCGGACTGCTGCGCGAGACGCTCGGCTTCGAATCGGCTGACAACAAACAGTGGACCGTCGGTGGCGATCTGCGTTCGTCGTTCTTCGAGTTCGACCCGCCGCCGACCGACACTCCACGTCAGGGTGCTGGCAGTGTCCACCACGTTGCCTTCGCGACACACATCCCTGATCACGACAAGTGGCAGAAGCGGGTCAAAGACGCAGGTGCGCACGCCACGCCGGTGATCGATCGCTTCTACTTCCAGTCGATCTACTTCCGTGAGCCTTCCGGCGTGCTCTTTGAGTTGGCGACGATGGGACCGGGGTTCACTGCGGACGAGCCGCTCGAGGAGCTCGGCCAGAATCTCTCGCTGCCGCCGGATTTCGAGCACCTACGCGAGCGGCTTGCGGGTGTCTTGACGCCGCTGCCCGATCCGCGCGCGGCACGCAGTTAGAAAAAGCGCGCTGTTAACAAGAGGGCGAGCAGCGTCGCCGCCGCCACGCCGTCTAGCGCGAGCGGTCTATCGCTGCGGGGCGTGCTGACCGAACCAGCGCGCCAGCGCTTGTACACCTTGGCGCTGCGTCTCGCCGCCGCCTAACTTGCCGATCACGCGGCCCTCGCCGCGCATCAGCAGCAACTTCAGCTTTTCGCCGTCGGTCGTGCGCAGCTTGAGCTCGACGCTGACGTTGTCCATGATCGCGGCGCTGGCGGTCCACCAACCGCCGCCTCCACCGCCGGCACTGACGTCGGCGATCTGATCTGGCGTCATCGAGATTGCGTCGCCGCTGGACTGCATCTTGCGATCAAGCGGCTGAACGATCAGTCGCCGCTCAGAGACGATCACCGCGACCGCGCCGCCGGAAAACATCGCTGTTCGTGTGCCGACGCAGTAGCCGATCAGCGGCTCATCGGGCTCGAGTAATGCTTCGGCGATTGGCTTGAGTGTTGTGTCGAGGTCGATGGGCGGATCGTAGGGGAACTCGCGGCCGTCAGCGAGTGGTAAGTCGGCGAACCTGTGCGCGAACGACGCGCGCAAAGTAGTCCGGGCGCAACACACGCATCCCGTTCGCCGAGCGCGTAGCGACGCGGTGCACCTCTGCCGCGAGCTTCGCGTCGCGCGTCGCGCCTGAGAAGATCAGCCGTTGACCGGGATCGAACCTGCCCCCGCGCGCGTAGAGATCGACCATCAAGGCATGCGGGAAAAGACTCACGCGTGCCTTGCGCCGATAGCGCCGCAGCCCGGGTCTCGGCGAACGGCCGCCAGCTATCGCCGGTGCGACGCTGTCGACCAGCCATTCGGCCGACTGGAGGCCCCAGCCGCAGCCGACCCCGGTCAGCGGATCGCTGGTCAGGGCCGCGTCTCCGATCAACGCGATTCGGCCTTTAGAACGCCTGCGGCGTACGCCGGTCAGGTCGGTACGGCCGATGATTTTGCCGACGAGCGTCAGTTGGTCGACCGGAGGCGCGTCCTCAAGCTCGGCGATCGTCGCCCGAACTGAGCCCTCAAGATCTTCCTTGAAGGCAGGCAATCGGTCTTTTGTGGGCATGATGTAGTACCCCGTCAACCCGCTGTCGGTCGGGAACGAGCCAGCCCATTGCGGGTCACCGAACCAACCGGCGACGTTGGGCGAGCCCGGCGAATCGGGGCCAGTGAAGTATGCGGCGTAGTTGAAACGTCCATTGCGGGTGGCGCGTTCTCTGAATCCTGCGAGCTTTGCGACGGTCGAGCGCGATCCGTCCGCGCCGACGACGAGTCGGGCGGTCGCGCTCGTTGCGTTGCTGGCCGTATCGCTGAATTCCAGCTCAACCGTCTCGCTGCGTTGGTCGAGCGCGGTCAGGGTCGCTCCGAGCCGCAGCTCGACCCCCGGCTCGTCGGCCGCGAGCCGGCGCAACATCGGGTCGAGATGCATCCGTCTGAGGTTGATCGACGCAACAACATCGGCGTCCGGGGCGGGTCTGATCCAGCCCCATCGCGTCCACATGTGAACCCGTGATCGAACAGCGCCAGCGGCCATCATCGGTTCGAGCAGCCCGATCCGCTCGATCACCGGCAGAGCCGATGCCTGGATGAAATGCCCGCAGACGGTCTTGTACGCAGACATGTCAGGCGCCCGTTCGATCAGCAGCACCGAACAGCCGGCCCGCGCGAACATGATTGCCGCACTGCAGCCAGCGATGCTCGCGCCGACCACCGCTACGTCATGGTCCGAGGCACTGTCGGCTGGCATCTCAACCCTTCAGATCGGTGGCAGCGGTGGTGTGAAATGCGCCGGATCCGGTCGCGTCAGCATCCGCCTCATCGTCGAGCGGTCAACGCCGACGCTGATGTCTTTAAGGCGCTTGTGATTCCTCGAAGTCTCGAATGTCGCTGACGACGGGGTTGCTCCCGATCATATACAACTTCTCCACGCCAAACGCTGAGATGTTTCGCATCGCCGAAGCGATGTTGACGATGTCCCGCAGATTCTCAAGGACGCAGACGAAGTTCTTGTTCTGCAGATGCTGACTCTTCGGATTCGGTCCCTTACCGCCATCGAGCCACGGTAACAACACATGTGGCGATCGATTTTCTGATCGCCACCGATCCGCAACGTGAACTTCGGCGAAGACTTACCAGTCTGGCCTTTATGGAGCTAGCCGGAGCAAGTTCAAACCGCGGCTTTGCGCAGCGTCTCGGTCATGCCAATTGCTCGCGGCTGGAAGTTCTCGATCAAGCTGGCGATTCGTCGCTCCCGCCGCGCTCGCAACCCACGCCACGCCGACGCTCTTCGCGCAAGATAGTCGTGGAGATCCTGCGCGAAGAAAGCATCCCTCTCAGATACGTTGAGGTAGTTGTCAGAGCGCGCGCGATCGACGAAGAGTTGAAGCCTTCGACGATTAAATCGGCGCTCTGTGACTTGGCAGCATCTTCTTGCTCACCCGTGAATCGCGTCGAGCGAGGGCTCTATTCAGTCCAACGCAATTGAAAATGCGCGAACCTGTACGGTGAATTGAGCAGTCTCATGTCCGATGATCTCCAACCGCTTGTCAATCCCCGCGCATTGCCGGACGAAGTGGGCTCTGCGCGTCGCAAAATGGCGGAAGTCGATGGTCGAGACCGACTTCGGTATGAGGCGAACATCGCGGCCCACTTGTCTGCGCGGCGAAGTGTCCTCGAGTTCCTGGAGAGGGAGCATCAGAGAATTGCCGATGGAACTGACCTGGACTTAGTGGCCGCCACGCGTCCGGCCGCCGCGTGGCAGATGGCCGGGCGATGTGTCGGTATCGCGCGTCTCATTTTGGACGCGGTCGAACTGGGTTACTGCAGCGAGTTGATGCATCTCGCGCGAGCTCTGCATGAAGCTGATCGTTTGCTCAACTCATTCGAAGATCCAGAGGAAGACGCTCTTCTTCGGAAATGGTTGGCAGACGTGGGGGCCGACTGGGTACGACCAACGGAGGCTCGGAACGCGATGGAACGGACCGAGCAGCGTCTTGCCGCGGCGGCTCGCGAGGCTGGCGGACCAGAGTTGCGGACTACGAAGCAACTGAGCATCGATCTCTACGATCTGCATTCGCAGGCGGCACACCATCGACGTCGATGGGTAGAAGACGCTGTGTTCCCGGACGAACGAACGATGATGCGCGGCCGAACTCAGGCTTGGATCAGACGCGCCGTGACAGCTCGCGCAATGACTGGCGTCGTTGATGAGTCGATCCTTTGCGTCGGCAATGCGCTGAGGCATTTTCACGAGCGAGGTTGGTTCGTCGCCCAAGTTGCGCCGTTGATCGACGGCTTCGAGGCCTTGGATACGTCACATCCTTTGCCCCCTCACTGAGAGGCCTCGCGTTTTAGTTCGCTTCGGCCGATTAAGCGGCTAAGTGCTGGTCCCGAAATTTGCCATCGTCGTGAACTCGACGTCCAGCATTGGATTGCGGTGTCCCGCTGCAAGATTCCGTCGGATGAGATCATCGATCTTCCAGGTCTTGCCGTTGTCATCGAGTAGTTCGAGCATTTGATTTGCATCGACGGGGTCAGCGATCGCGTCTGCCACGAACCGTTCGAAATTCTGCACCGACGTGACAACAACAGGGATCGAGGGGTCTTTTGCGATCTCGCTTCGTCCGAGGGGCGTGTTGATGAAGTGGTATGGCTCAAGCGTCACGACTGCTCCATAGATCGGAAGTCCTACCGGAAGATGGTCGAACGCAGGGTGCCGGTCGTGGATCAGCTTGGCCGTGGTATCTAGCTGTTCGAACGCGCGGCCGATGGTTCGGTCAATCTCGGTGCGCAGAGTTGATCCTCCGGCGCGAGATTCCTCGGTGAGCCGTGTTGCCTTCGCCTCGACGAGCAGGATGAAACCGGGCCAGACAAGAATTGCGTCCGTCGACTTCTTGCCCGACTCGTACTCGATTTCGCGCTGTACCGGCTGTTCCAAGGGCAACTGCAGCGCCTGACGCACTACGTAGTCCTCAAACAGTTCGCCGACGTCGTCAGTGAAATCGTTTCTGTCCGAGCCGCTGAGGTGATCCAACGCGATGTAGTACAGCGAGGGTGCCGAGGCGCGCCAAAAAACGAACTGCGGAATTGGTGCGAGAAATCGCTCGTCGGCCTGGTGCAGGAACGGGCGCACCAACAACGGATTGAAGCTCACCCGTTCAAGCCCCCGTTTATACGAGCTTGGGCACATGGACTTGTACGCCACGGTGTCGGTCGCAAAGGCGTCATGCATTAGGGTGCGGACAGTGTCTTCGCTGAGGTGCTGGGCGATCGGAGCAAAGTTCGGCTGCTTGAACCAGGCGAGGTCGAACAATCCTCCGTTTCGCAACGCGCCTACTCCCAGAAGAAGGCCTGTATCGAGAAACGTGTCGAGCGGCTGACCGGTAACGTTTTGCCAGAAAGCGGCATCGACGATCTTTAACTTGCCTGTGATCTGCGGCGAGGGCTTCTCAAAGAGAAGACGAGACCGAGCTATCCCAAAGTACAAGGACTCTTGGAACGGAAACTGCTCGAACGCTGACCGGACGAGAGTGGCCAGGACATCGTTGTCATCGGCGATGGGATCGAACAGGTTGTTGTAAATCTCGCAGATCTGGGCCAAATCGTGTCGCGTGACCCCCGATTTACGGTGCTCGGTGCCGGCGCGGATGCTCTCGCGCGCGGTCACAGCAAGCGACCATGGGAAGCAGAGCCCACCCGTCCGCGAGTCCCACATCCCATCGGGGGCAATCGCAATGCTTACTGCTGCGATCTCGGTTAGAAGCTCGCTCGGACGGTGCCTCCGCACCCTTTGCACGTAGTCATCCCAGCTAACCGGCCCATGAGACACGGCATCAACTTATCGAGTGACCGTCCGTCCGTTGGTGACGCGTCGCGAGCCTTAATGGCATCGCTGATCAGGTGGCGTCATCCAGAGGCTCATTGCTGCGGTTTGAACTTCGGGATCTACGTTTCGAGGAATGGGACTAAGCGGAGCATGTTCGAACCATGTTGTGGTCGAGCGCCTTGCTTACACTAATTCCACGCGAGTGCGGATTCTCGATCAAGCGGGCCACTGACAGGACTTGCGACACGATTTCGATGCAAGGGCGGATGGACGACAAGCGACTGGTCAAGACTTCTAAGTATCTGGCACGCCATCTCCGCCATGAGCCACAGCGACTTGGCGTGTCGCTTGACGTTCACGGGTGGGTGGGTGTCGATGCGCTGCTCAGCGCTTGTGCCGCACAATCGTTTCGTTTGACGCTAGACGAGCTGCGAGAAGTCGTCGAATGCAATGACAAACGACGGTTCAGCTTCGACGCAACTGGTACGCGGATCAGAGCGAATCAGGGCCATAGCGTCGATATTGACCTCAATTTGAGATGCTCAGTTCCGCCGTTCGTGCTGTTTCATGGGACAGGGAGGCAGAGCCTGGATTCGATTATGAGCGATGGTTTGCGCAAAATGGGGCGCCATCACGTGCACCTCTCCGTGGACGCGGCAACGGCTCTACGTGTCGGAGGCCGTCATGGTTCGGGTGTCGTGCTCCAAGTCGCCGCCAACGACATGTGCGAGCGCGGTTACGAGTTCTTCGTCAGCGCCAACGACGTGTGGCTGACGCTCGAAGTCCCGGCGACCTTTTTGGCACCACGCTGGGACTCCTCCGTGAACGACGGTTAGCTGCATTCAGTCGATGGTCGATCGCTGTAGAGCCTTGAGCTCAGCACCGAGTTTGTTCTCAAGATCTCGGATCGAGTCGTAGAAGAGGCATCGTTGGCCTTGCACATCGAACGTGAGCGGCGCGCCCTCCCGGCACACAAACACGGTTGGGACGTCTGAGCCCCATGCGAACCCGACTTCAAGGAACACGTTCGCATTTGCACCAGTCAAATCAGCGACGACCACGCTGGCGTTGCGAATCTCGGTCTTCAGTCGTTCAAGAACATCGCCGGTGAAAGCCTGTCGGTCGATGCGCTCGCACAGGAGCCCGCTTGCGCGGACAGCGTTAGAGATTCCATAGTGAAAGACGTCAGAAAATTCATCCGAAAACGGCATAGCCACAAATGCGTGGCGCCGAAGGTTCTCGCTGCCTGCAGCACGCAGAGTCTCGACCTGCTCGGCTCCAAGTTTCGATGCCGGTGCAATCCCTGTGACTACCGTCGAACGTGCGCCTAGCAGGGAAGCCAGGCGCTCGCGAAGCCGAATGGCTCTCCCAGGATTGATTTCAAGGAACGTGACGGTCGAGAGGGCACGCGGGACATCCTGGCTCTCGATGGCATCAATAATGCCAGCGACCTCCGCGTTCAAGCATTCCACCTCGTCTAGCCCGTACCCGACGCCGTGTAGCGTAAGGGCGATTTCGGTCGCGTCTGGAACCGCACTAGCCACCGAGCAGAGTGCCGTGTATCCAAACTTACGGATATCGGTGTAGGAGAACTCGCTTATCGGACGCACCCCGATGAACAACAGGACTCGTGCACCAATACCGACGGGATCCCGCACTACCCGGAATCCATTGGGCAGCGGAAGCTGGTCTGGCGCGACATTGGCACACTCGACAACAAGCGCATCGAAGCCGTAAAGAGCCTGAGCATGTTTTAGGACGAGCGCATCGACAGCGTACGAGAGGCCGTCTGTTTCAACGACTCGGATCTCTATCTCGCGCTGGTCAGTCGACACCGCGGTTAGCGTATCCCGCTCGCCGAGCGCCTAACCAGATCTAATTCTACGCGAGCACGGGTTTTAGATCGAGTACTCAGTGATCTCGCGAAACCGAAGATCCTCCGGTTCGTCAGTTGGGTATGGCTTGCACGCTGCGAAAACGTCTCGATTGGGCCGGCTGCGAACGGTGTGACTTGCGGCTGTCAATGCTAGGACGGCGTAAGCCATTTACTCGGCCAAACTTGTCTCGATGCTGGTGACCAGTGCGACTCGTCCAACATTGGCAACATTCAGCTGAATTTCCAGCCAGCTTGGCGGATGAACGTGAGAACATCCACGCACGGCACGTTGGTCGCCTCGCAAACTGAGGGAATTTGTGGCTTACGTTCTGTTCCGCCCTTTTCTTCCGTGACGACGGTCAACCCACGTACTTTTGCCGTCGCTATGACCCACGGGTCGGCCCCATTTCGATTCTTGGTGGCTTTCATCAGCAGGGGATGTTCTCTCAGGATCTCGGCCGCTGCTTTCTGGATCTCCTCGTCGAGCGGCACGAGAAGCTGATCCTGCTGCTTTGCCCAAGCCGCCAACCCATCCTCCTGTCGCTTCAACTCAACATGTACTTCGTCCGGGCAAATGATGTTGCCCCTGTGGATCATCGCCGAAAGATTCGTCCATATCGGAGGAAAAATGTCTGGTGGATAGCTGCGCGACCAGCACTCGATGAAGGCGGATGTGTCGAAGCAATAGGACGTCACCCCATGCGTCCTTTTTGTTGAGCAAGCGCTCTCTCAAGTTTCGGGACGTTATTGACTTTGATTTCAAGGAATTCGGAGAGGACCGAGCCAGTGATCGATCTTTGGTAGTACGCGTTGAGGGCAAGTTCGATGTAGTCGCGCCCGAGGTCGCGGATCTTCATCGTGTATGGAGACGGACCGCCTTTGCTCCCGGAAAGTCTGGCGCGGTAGTCACGATAGGCCGCCTTTTGCTCACGTTGCTTGTCGACCATGAACTCCCACGTGACGAGTCCAAAACCGTGTAAACGTCTAACGACGGCTTCCTGACTAACAGCGAATTGCGACGAAAGTTTCTCTAGCCCTTGATCGTCCCAGGCATCGTTGGTTGAGGCCGATTGAGCGGCCGCGCGAAATGGGTCGTTTGGCATTAAAATTGAGGCCGCCACCTGGTTGCAGAAGACTTCAACCCCGTCGGACGGTCTTCGGATTGTTCGTCTCGGCAGGACATCGCATACCCCGTCAGCGTGCAACAAAACGTGAGTGAATTCGTGCAAAAGCGTGAAGATTTTGCCTCTAGGAAAATCGCTCCCGTTGAGAACAATTAGTGGCAGTCGGTCTGAAAAAATCGAAAATCCGCGCATTTCGTCGCGAGCGATCGACTGGGCTTGAAATACCAGCACGTCGAGTTCAGTAATCGCTCGTGTCCAGCTACGAAGCGCGTCTTCCGGGCTCGCCCAGCCAAATTGATCCTGAATATCGACGCCAAGCATGGTCCTAGCAAGTTCGGCAACGATTTCCGGGTCACTAGAGTTAATCTCTAGAGTCGGCGACGCCGCGATCGGTTCGTCCGCGATTTCTCGCAACTCGATGGCGTTTTCTCTCAGGGCACGTGCCCGACGAATTGTCGCGATGAGGGACGGCGACAGTTTCCCAAGATCTGCTTCCGGTATGCGCCTAAAATCGGTGAGTGGCTGGTAGTCGACGGGCGGTTCGGGCAGGTAAAAGATCGCGAGGGGTCGCTTATACACCTTGGCGGCGGCTCGGAGTTGGGCGATAGATGGCCGTTGGTCACCGGACTCCCATGCGATCAGCCGTTCCTCGGCAACCCGAATCTTTGCAGCAGCTTGATCCGGTGAATAACCAGCGGATTTGCGCGCCCAGGTCATCAATTCTGGCTGAATCAGTGCTTCCGGAGTTCGTGTCATGGCTTTGAGCGAAGCCTAACTGTCAATTCGGAGAGGTAGGTCGACTGGTTCAGATGCGTGCTCAAGCGTCGCAGTCGTGTCAGTTCGCACGGTCGCCGATCGCGGGGCAGGTGCTCAATCTGGACTCACAGAGGGATGGCGCGCCGAGGACGGTTTGAACTTCGATTGTTGGGTCCGAAAATATGGAGCTAGCCGGATTCGAACCGGCGACCTTTCGATTGCGTACCGAACGCTCTACCAACTGAGCTATAGCCCCGCGCGTACCTCTGCAGTCAGCGGGCCGCATGAAGTAGCGATGATTCTAACCCTGCGCGGATCAGACACGAGTGAATCGGGCGCCGCCGGTTACCGCGCACCCGGCGAGCGGCTCCGACCCTGGTCTTATGATGGATCGCGTGAGTTCGCCAGACGAAAACACGCCCGCAGACGCGTCCGAAGACGATGCCAGCACGCTTGCTGCGGCGATCGCTGCGCATCTCGAGCTGAAGAAGGACCACGGAGCCGATCCCGACGCCGTCGAGCAAGAGCTGAGGTCGGCACTTGGTGCGCCCGTGCGCGACCAGCTGGCAGCAGTATCCCCGCCCGCTCCGGTCGAGAGCCCGCCTGTCTCTGCGCCTGACGTCGACACCGACTCTCTACCCGAGGATGCGTCCGACGAGGCTCCGTCCACCGAGCCTGGGGTTCCAGGCCCCGGATCGCTCGCCGCCGAACTCGAACCGGAGTTGCCGGTCGAGCCGGAGTCCGACTTCGAAGAGTTCTCCGCACCAGAACCCGAGCCGGTCCCGCCTGCAGCCCAGCCCGCTGCGACGGCTCAGACTGCCGCGACAGCCCAGCCCGCTGCGACAGCCGAGCCCGCCGCTCCCCCGGCCGAGACCTCCGACACCGGAACTTTCGAGTTCAACTGGTCTCGCGACGACGCGCCGGCCGAGCCGGACGACGCTGCCAACGCGGCCAAGGCCGAGCGTGACGTGCTCGAAGACACCCCCGACTTCTTTGAAGAGACCCCGGAGTACGACCGTCTCTGGTTCGAAGAGAAGTCACCAAAAGACTTCGACTTCTAGCGCGTCACCGCGCAGCCTGCCGCTACTTCGTCAGCACTACTCCGAGTCGGCAGCGCGGAACTGCATCAGCATCAAGCCGCTGACTGCACCGGCGATCAGTCCGCCGACGATCGTCCAAATGCTCGCTTCGTCGGTAGCGATCGGCATCGCCAGCAGTACGACGCTGACGGCGATCAGTCCGTAGCTGTCGTGGTCACGCAGATCCTCGCGCGTCAGCACATAGATCAGCCAGGCGGCCATAAATCCAACCGCGATCCCAATCGCCCCGCTCGTAAACGGCGCGGTTGCGATTAGGTCTTCCATCAGCACGCCGGTCGCACCGCACAGCATCCAGGTCGCGACCAACGTGATTGGGCCAAAGCGTCGCTCCAGCCCAGCGCCGAAAAGTGCAGCCCCAACCAGCGCAACAAATCCGTATCCGAATCCGAAGTGCAAAAACGGCGCGCTAAAAAGTTGCCACCAGTTCTCAGTCACGCCGCCGCTGAAGTAGAGGTCTTCCGCGGGGAACTGGTCGACCCGTGCGGCAAGCGATAAGACAACCGACGCCACGACCAACAAAGAGATGGCGATCGGAGGACGGCTCGTCTGCAGGTAGCTCGGCGTCCCGGATCCGCCACCACCACCGCCAGTCAGGATTCGCTTGGTCCGCGAGCGCTCTTTGGCGGCCTGCTTCTCGGCGCGGCGCTCGGCCTTCTCTTCGTCCTTGCGCGCTTTCTTCAGATCCGGGGCGCGCTTGCGGAGTCGGTGACCGCAGTACGGGCATTCGGTCACGTACGGGCTGACCTCGCTGCCGCAGTTATTACAGATGACAAACAGTTCGCGCTCGGCCATGCCCGCCGCATCGTATCTGTGCGCGTCGGCGACCGGGATCGCCCGGATTCGGC
>JBASTN010000009.1:0-11500 GCA_049274915.1 Solirubrobacterales bacterium | reverse complement strand
CCTTCAGTTCGCCTCGCGCCGGGCCGACCGATTTGCCGCTTTCATTCATGAACGTCTGTGGCATCAGAACCGCGACGCGTGGACCGCCCGGACCGAGTCGGCCCGAAACGAACTCGCCGCGGTAGCGCGACTTGGTCTTGCCCAGGTCGTATCGCTCGATCAGCGCTTCGCAAACCATGTAGCCGACATTGTGGCGAGTACGCGCGTACTTGGCGCCAGGGTTGCCGAGGCCGACTATCAACCAGTCAACTGGTGCTCCACCACCGCTGCGACGACCGAAGATGGCCGGCATCAGCACTAGGAAGCCCAGACCGCAGAAGCCCAGACCGCAGAAGCCCAGACCGCGGAAGCCCAGACCGCGGAAGCCCAGACCGCGGAAGCTCAGACCGAGCGGATGAAATATCGAGCGGGACGGGCGCATGCGCCGGACACCGCGGGGGCTACTCGCCGCCGCGCTCCTCGGACTCTTCGCCCTCTTCAGGCGCTTCGCCTTCGCCGACGACTTCGGTCTCTTCTTCGACCTCGGGGGCTTCTTCGACGGTCGGAGGTGTGATCGTCGCGATCACGGTCTCATCGGCGTCGTCGAGAATCTCGAGGGTGCCAGGCAGCTGTGAAAGCGCCTCGGAAAGCATGTAAACGGTGTTGATCTCAAGCGCCGAGACATCGATGTGAACGGAGTCCGGGATGTCGGTTGGCAGCGCCTCGATGTTGAGCTCGCGCGTGACGTGGTCGAGCACGCCTCCTTGAACGACACCGGGTGCCTCTTCGATACCGTCGAGCTCGATCGGGACGGTCGATTGAATCTTCTGCAAAAGGTCTACTTCGAGCATGTCGATGTGTGTGAAGCCGCCGCGCACCGGGTGGTGCTGTTGGTCCTTGACGATCACCGGCACGGTGTTGTCACCGAGCTTCACGTCGAGCAGGGCGTGACCGGCCTTGAGGGCGGCGCGCAGCTCAAGCTCGTTGACGCTGAAGGCCTGCGGGTCGCGACCGCGTCCGTAGAGAATGCCGGGCAGGCGGCCAGTGCGGCGCATCCGCCGTGACTCGCGCGAGCCGCGCTCGTTGCGCAGCTGAACTTCGATTGTTGCTCGGTCTTCTGAGGACATGAAGTGAGCATGGTAGCGAGGCAAATTTGTCCGACCGGGTCGCTAATGCCGAGTACCCCCTGTGGTGGGCCTAGGATCAGTCCGTGGCCAAGGAGGATCGCTCAGTTCCGAAATCGCGCCTCGGGCGCGCGGCTCGTGTGGGCGCGGCCCTTGGTGGACAGGGGATCAAGCTCGCCGGAACGGCGACTGCAAACGTTGCGCGCGGCCGCGAGGGAAGTCGTGATGCCCTTGAAAAGCGGCATATCGACTCGGCCGAACAGATGGTCAAGGCACTCGGCGGATTGCGCGGCGCAGCGATCAAGGTCGCCCAGCTTGCATCGATCGTCGACGTCGAACTGCTGCCCGAGGAGTACCGCGAGATCTACCAGCGCGAACTCGGCAAGCTGCGCACCCACGCGCCGCCGATGAGCTGGAAGAAGGTCAAGACCGTGCTCGACGATCAATGGGAACGGCCGGTCAGCGCGTACTTCAAAGACTTCGATGAGACCGCCAGCGCCGCTGCGTCGATCGGGCAGGTTCATCGCGCAACGCTGAAGGACGGCCGCGATGTGGCCGTGAAGATCCAGTACCCGGATATCGCCGACGCACTGCGTGCCGATGTTCAGAACGCCGCGCTGTTTCTGCGCCTGGGACGGATGATCGCCCCAGGGCTTGATGCCAAGGCGGTCGCCAAGGAGCTAAAGGCTCGGGTGCTCGAAGAGTTGGACTACGAGTTAGAAGCGTCGAATCAACGGCGCTTCGCACGTGCCTACCGCGGGCATCCGTTCATCCATGTTCCTGATGTGGTCGGCGAGCTCTCACGTGAGCGCGTGATGGTCAGCGAGTGGGTCGACGGAGTCGGTTTCGACGAGGTGCTGGCGATGGACCAAGACGCGCGCGACCGTTTCGGCGAGATCGTCTACCGCTTCTCGTTCGGGTCGATCTACCACCTCAACCAGCTCAACGCCGACGCTCACCCCGGCAACTACATGTGGATGGCCGACGGCCGCGTCGCGTTTCTTGACTACGGCATGACCAAACGTCTGAGCGAGAAGCAGATCGCGATGCAGATCGCTGCGGTGACCGCCGCCCTAGATGGCGATGGCGACGCTTTCGCGTTGGCAATGGAGAATCTCGGATTCATCCGCGACCGCAATGACTTCAATGTCGAGTTGTTGATCAAGCACGTCCAGCAGCTCGGGGGTTGGTATCTCAGCGGTCGTAAGACGCGGATCAGTTCAAAGTTCGTCGGACGCGCGTTGGCAGCACTGTCAGACCCGCGCTCGGAATATTTCGAGTTGACGCGGACGGCCAGCCTGCCGGCAGACGAGCTGATGGGACGGCGCATGGAGACAGGCGTGCTCGCAGTGCTCGGCAAGCTTAATGCCGCTGCCAACTGGACTCGCATCGGCCGTGAGTGGTGGTTTGCAGACCCGCCGTCGACGCCGCTGGGCAAAGAGGAATGGGCCTACTTTGAAGAACGCGGCCACTCCCGGCGCCCGATGGGCTAAGCGGCATCGGCGTCCTGCGGACCACTCAGAATCAGCGGAATGATCTTGATCCGAAGGGTCCTACTGCGCCCGCGCATCTACGAGGTAATCCAGGAAGAGGGGACGCTGTCCAATCTGAAATTGAAGATCAACGCCTTCCACGGCCGGGGCAAGCTCACGGACGGCGATCGGGAGTTTCAGTTCTCGTACACGAAAGACAAATCTGCGATTGAATTCTCGCGACACGGCGTGGCGGTTGCGGAATCACGCGGGTCGGCAGTTCGCTGGAGGTTCACCGGCGGTGGCCACGTGCTCAATCTGCATCAACCGAAAGCCCTCAATGCGATGACGGCTGTTTACAGCGGCTCCCGCCGGCTCGGCGCTGTGACGCGGGTGGGATGGTTTCCGGTCAAAGTCGAAGTCGACCTGCCTAATGAAATCGATCAGCTGAGTCAGCTGTTCATTTGTGTCGCGGCAATGGCAGGTTGGCGCCAGGCGTCATCCGGGATGGAACCGCCGGGCAGCAGCGCTGCCGCTCCTTAGTAAACCCCGTCGCCCAGCTTGCCGTGGTCCCAGCTGACGTAGCGCTGCGGCTTAAAGCGCAGACCGACGCGCTTGGGAGCCTGGGCCTCGATCATTGCTACGACCGGTTCGGCGGGCGGGTTGCCGTCGCCGTACTTGGTGAACAGCTCGATGCCGATCTGACGGATTTCTGATTGGTCGCGCAGCAGTTCGACCTCGGCCTCGATCATCACGCCGCGCAGCTCGTTGTAAAGCACACCATCTTCGACCAGCAGAGTCGCGCGTCGGTCGCGCTCGAGGTTCTTCGCCTTTTGTGATTTGGCGAAGGTCCAGCCCCAGACCTCTTTGCCGTGCATGACGAACCACAGGGGCATCATGTGCGGTAGGCCACGGGGACCGTTGGTGCCGACGATCACTGTCTTCGCGTCGGCGAAGTAGGCGGCGATCTCGTCAGCGGTCAGTTTGATCTGGTCGCGACGGCCTGTCATCTGATGAGAAGCTCGGGCGGGTGCCGTCAGCCGGCGGCGACGGGTTCGCGTTTGCGCGGCTTAGCGTTGCCGGCCTTGATGCCACCACCGGCGATCTCGGCCTTGAGTGCCTTGGCGGCGTCGCGTACGGCCTCGCGGGCGTCGGCCGGTTCGAGCACGACGGCTTCGCCGCCGAACTTGAAGATCTCTGTGATCAGCCAGTTGATGCCGCCGTAAGGCAGTTCGATCAGGATCGCGCCGTCTTTGAGTTCGAGGACCGGTTCGTGCTCTTCGCGCACGCGGCGAGCGCCCTGCGGATCGATCCAGATTCGCGCGACCGTCGCGGTCGAGACAGTGCCAGTGCGCGGCCAGCCGTCGAGGTCGGGAATCATGCCTTCGCGTGGCTCGAACTTGTCGGCCAGCTGCGTGACGCTCTTGATGCGGTCGAGTCGGAAGTCGCGCGGCGCTTCACGTGATTGGTCCCAGGTGTGTACGTACCAGCCCTCGCGACCGTTCATCAGCGAGTAAGGCTCGATCGTGCGTGTGGTGAAAGTGTCTTGGTCTTCTTTGTAGTGCTCGATCTCGACGAGCTGGTTGGCCGCGATCGCTGTCGTCAGCTCGGCCGCGACCTCATGGTCGTCGGCACGGGTGGCCGCGATCTGCAGGCCGCTGGCGGCCGGGTCTTCACCGAGTGCGGAGACGACTTTCTTGCGCGCGGAAAGCAGTGAGTTGTCGGGGAAGTACTCACCGAGCAGGTCGATCGCGGCGATCAGCGCCTTCGCTTCGAGCGGCAGTAGACGGGCCGGTCGGGCGAAGTTGTCGCTGTAGGGCTCGCTGTCGACGGTCACGTCGTCGTCCTCGATCTGCGCGAACAGCACGTAGCTGCCGCCACCGAAGTTGACGACATTGAGCACTTCGATGTCCTCGGCGAGCTCGTCGCGGGTCACGTTGAGATCGGTCAGTAGGCGCTGCATCGGCACCGAGTCGCCGGTGTGCGTGGCACCGATCAGGATGCCGGCCAGCGTGATCAGGCGAGCAAAGCGCTCTGGTCGGATCGAGGTCTCGGCGCTGTCGCCCCCGCTTGACGCCGCGGCGGAGTTGCGACGGCGTGAAACCTTCTGTGCGATGTCGAAGTCGCCACTGTGGTTGCGGGCGATCAACGAGACGCGACTGACTGCGTCGGCGGCGAGGTCGCTCGGCTCGAGGATCCGCGCGCGCGGTCCGAGGCCGAGCACCCAAGAGAGCAGCGGCGCGGCGTCTGAGTACTGCGTCTCGAAGATCACGCCCTTGCCGGGCACGGCCTCGCCACGTTTGGGCTTACGAATCGTGCCGGCATTGGCGAAGTGTCGCTCGACCAGCCAGGCGATCCGCTCGCTGATCCAGATCGAGGCGCTCTGCATCTGCTGTCCGAACTGCCACTCGGCCTTTGTGGCGTACTCGCGCGGATCGAAATCTTCTGGTGGCGGAAAGTCGTGCTCGGCCTTGCTCGCGTAACTGATTTTGCCGCGGATGCGTTCGAGTTTGAACATGCGTTGCTCGTCGCGCTCGTGCGAGTGGCCGATCATGTAGAACTGGCCGCCGCGGAAAAGCAGATGGAACGGATCGATTTTGCGCTTCTCGTTGGTGTCGCGGCCGATCGTGTAGTAGTCGAAGATGATCGTCTTACGTCGGAAGATCGCGTTCTCGATCTTGCTTAGGCGTTGCGAAAGCTCGCGACCCTCGACGGCCGGGCCGACGGCGATGTGGATTGACTCCTGATCGGGCGCCGACAGCGGGCTGGGGCGTCCCCAGGTCAGTTGCTGCAGTGCTAGGCGCAGTGGCTCGGCGTAGGCGAACTGGCCATCGAGCATCTTCAGGGCGGTCGTCAGTGACGCGAGCTCGTGATCGGTGAACTGCACGCTCGGCAGATAAAAGTTCTCTGGTGGCAGTGAGTAGTTCTCTGCCTCGTAGAAACCGTCTGTCGCGCGGTCGACGCGCAGCTCGATGCCCAGTGCTTCAAGCTCGGCGCGGTCGGCGTAGAAGCGACGCGCGAACGCGTCGTCGTTCATCTCGCTGTAACCCTCGACGTCGCGCTTGATTTCGAGTGCCGTGACCGGACGGCGCTTCGCCATCAAAAACGAGATCAGCGAGAGCTGTCGAATGAGCTTTTCCGTGTCCTTGGCCACTCGACAGCAGAATAGGTCAGCTACCGCCACGAGTCGGGCAGCAATCCGGCACCTTCACGCAAATTGCGTGTTTTGTAATTAGTCCCGTCGTCGATCGTCCAGGCTTCGGCGCGGTGTTGGTCAGGGTTGCAACCAGTCACGGACTTTTTTGCCGGCGCGGTACGGGCGGTCGAGCTGCGTCGCGACGACACCCGGCAGTCCACGATCTCTCGCCGCTTTTGCCAGTGCCTCGCCGTCGCCGACGTGATGCGACGGCGCCTGCCAGGCGTCTCCGCTGAGTTCAAGCCCGGCCAGCAACTTGCGTCGGTCCTCGTAGGGCAGCGAGACCGTGTCACGCCGATCGAGATGCATCAGGTCAAAGATCATCAGGCTGGCCGGGCATCTGGCCGAGCCACGTTTGATCGCGGCTGGAGATGTCAGTGCGAGGCGGTCCTCGAGATGGCTCGGGTCTGGAAGCCCGTCGTCGTCAAACGTCGTGATGACCCCGTCGAGCGCCGCGCCGCGTGACCCGAGCTGCAGCCCCAAGGGCCGCAACTGCGACGCGCGGCGGTTAGGCGCCGCGCAGTCCCTGCGAGTGCCCGAAGTATGCCGATCCGCCGGATTCGCCGACTGCCCGGTCGAACTGCGACCAGTCGGCATCGCCGGCGAGGGTCTTTTCAAGGCGGTCGTAAGTGCCGAGCGTGCCGCCGAGGTTGTCCATCATGCTGACCAATACGGCCTCACGCGTCGCTGGCGTGACCGGAGAGCCGTGCTCAAGCCGGCCGTGATGCGATAGTTGGATGTGCAGAATTGCTTGGGCGAGGGTCGGCGGAAATCCCTCGATGTCCTCGATCGTGCGCTTGATTCGGTAGTAGCCGAGTGGTATCTCGGCTTGCAGTTTGCCTTCGTCGGTTAAATCGATGCCGCCCTCGTTTTGTTCGTAGGCGTCGAGTTTGCCGATGTCGTGGATCAATGCGCCGGTGACGGCTAGGTCGCGGTCGAGACCGGGGAAGATCTCCGCAGCAGCGCTGACGGCCTGGGCAACGGTCAGGGTGTGCTCGAGCAGGCCGTGCTGGTAGGCCTGATGATTCTTCTTGGCGGCCGGCATGTTCATAAACGCGCGGCCGGTCTCGGTGTCGGGGCCGATCAGCCGTGCGAGCAGGGTGCTGAGGTGTGGGTTCTTGATGCTCGCGACCAACTCGGCGAAGCCGGACTGCAGAGCATCGAACGAGAACAGCGGGACGTCCTCGAGATCGGCCGGGTCGAACTCGTCCGCGGCGGCGGTGCGAAGCGTGCGCACCGTCAGCTGCGGCCCGTAGCGCTCGTTGATCTCGAACTTGCCAGTGACGGCGACCACCGCGCCGGTCTTGCAGATGTCGATCACCTCGGCGACGCCGTCCCACATCAGGGCAGCGAGCGTGCCGCTTGAGTCGGCGAAGTTCAGCCGGAGGTAGGGCTTGCCGGCCTTGGTGTCGCGCTGATCGACGCCTTCGATGCGGAAGACGGACTCGACATTGCCGACGGCGAGATCGCGGATCGCGACACGCGTGACCGTCGCCACGATGGGCGCGTCGTCGCCGAAATCGATGAGTTGCCCTTGATCGTTCACGCCGCTCGCAAGTTAGATCGAAATGCGGACGGCCCGTCCGTTCCCACGCTACTTCGGCTGGCGTGACTACGGCCTCCAGTAGGCCTCGCTCCGCTGTGGTGGCAGTTATCGGTCTCGGCAGCCGATCCCTGGCGCTGGCGGACGAGGCCTACTGGGGGTCGCAGGCTCGTTCGTCGATCTATAGGGGATACACGAACCTGCGGGCAGGTTGGCTCCCGCAGGTTCGTGTTGGGATGATTCGGGGTTTCTGCTCGCTCAGGCCGGTTCTAGGAGGAACGACGCTCTGAACTTACTCGCCAGTTTGGCTGGCTGTACAACTATTCTACCGAAATGGTGCGAGTCACGCGCGCTCCCTGTCTCGAGAGACAGTTAATCGCGCGTTTACAGGCGCGGGGCAGTCAGGGCGTCACTGAGAAGCTGGATCACTTCGATGCGGAAATCCTCTTCGGCGGTCGAGCTTTCTGACTCGACAGTGACCATCGCCAGCTCCGAGACACCGGCCACAAGCGCCGAAGCCTTCGCCAACGAGACCGGGTTGAGTTCAGGGTTGTCTAGGCGGATCCGCTCGACCAGTGCGCAGATCTGCTCGGCGAAGCGTCGGCTGATGTCGCGCTGCTGTCGCGCACCACGTTCGCCGGCCGAGTAGACCTCGTAGAGAAACGCGCGTGTCAGTGGCGGCGCGGCGGTCATGCCGGCGATGAAGACATCGACCGCGCGTGCGAGTTGTTCACGCCACGGTAGGTCGGGATCGGCGGCGCGGTCGGTCAGCGCGATCTTCCAGTCCGCTGATGCGTCGCAAAGAGCGAGGAAGCAGTCCTCGCGATCGGCGAAGTGCTCGTAAAAGGTCCGCTTCGATACTCGCGCGATGCGCACGACATCGTTGACCATCGTGTTGGTGAAACCGCGTTCGATGATCGACTGGGTCATCGCCAGCAGCAGCCGTCCACGCGGAGCGGTCGCGTCGAGGTACTGCTCGGGGGCGGTCGCCGCGGCGATCAGTTCGGAGGTATCGGCGGGGGCTCGTTCCATCATGTTGACAACTACGGTACAAATGTGTACCATGGGAGACACAAGTTGGTACAGGGCTGTACCAAAGTTGGGCACGGAGCTCGCGCCCGCCAGCGTTGAAAGGCAGACCCCGATGTCGACGGCCACGGTTCCCAGCGAAGGGCCCAGCGAAGGGCCCAGCGAAGGGCCCAGCGAGCAGCACCGCGAGCCGACCGGCGAGCCGCCCAGCGACTCCGACTTTCCCCCCGTGGATCAGGCGGACGCCCAGGCACTCCCCCCGAAGCCTGGCGTCCCGCCCGGTCCACGCAAACCGATGGCCCTGCAGTCGCTCGCCTTTTTCACGCGGCACAATCCGTTCGTGCGCCGGGCCCGCGCGAAGCACGGCGACGTCTTCACGATTCGGCTGCTCGGTTTCGGCGACCTGGTCATCGTCGCCGACCCGGCGCTCGTCAAACAAGTCTTCAGTGCCGACACCAAGGTGCTTCACGCCGGGACGGGTAGTCCACTCGGCGCCGTGCTCGGCGCAAACTCTCTGCTGGCGATCGACGAGGACCTGCATCTGCGTCAGCGCCGGTTGTTGCTTCCGCCATTTCATGGCGAGCGGATGAAGTCCTATGAGCCGGTGATCGAGGAGATCACGATCGACGAGATCTCACGGTGGCCGGAGGACAAAGACTTTGAGGCGCTGCCGTCGATGCAGAAGATCACCTTGCGGGCGATCCTGCGCACGATCTTTGGTGCGCGTGGCACTGAGTTGGACGAGCTCGAAGAGCTGATCCCGCGGATGGTCGACTGGGGCGCGGCGCTGGTTCAGTACAAGTTCCTGCATCACGATTGGGGCAGGTTCTCGCCCTGGGGCAGGTTCCTCTGGCTGCGCCGACGCACCTACAAGGTGCTTGACAAGCTGATCGAGGAAGCGCGCAACGACGAGGATCTGACTGACCGCAGCGACGTGCTGGCACTGCTGGTTCAGGCGACGCACGAAGACGGTTCTCCGATGAGCGACGAGGAGATCAAGGATCAGCTGATGACGCTGATGATCGCCGGGCACGAGACCACGGCGTCGTCGCTCGGCTGGGCGATTGAACGGCTTAGTCGCACCCCCGACGCGTTGAAGAAGATTTCTGACGAGGCGCTGGCTGGCGGCAGCGAGTACCGCGACGCGGTGTTTCGCGAGACACTGCGGGTTCGTCCGACAGTTACCTTTGCCGTTCGTTACGTGGTCCAGCCCTACGTGCTGGACGGTTGGGAGCTGCCTGTCCGCACCCGGATTGCGCTGCACCCCGGCCTGACACAGGATGACCCCCGGCTATTCGAGGGCCCACGCGAGTACCGCCCCGACCGTTTTCTTGAAGGGAAGCCGGTTCCGTTTTCTTGGATCCCCTTCGGCGGCGGCGTCCGTCGTTGCATCGGCGCGTCATTCGCACAGATGGAGATGGATGTCGTGCTGCGCACGATCTTCGAGCGGGTCGAGTTGGCACCGACGGACGAAGCCGACGAACCGCTCGCCTTCCGCGGTGTGACATTCGCGCCCGGTAAGGGTGCCAAGGCTCGCATTCGTCACCGCGCGGCTGCGGTCTAACCAGTCCACTTGACGAGCCCGTCTGACCGGCCCGTCTGACCGGACCAGCGTCTGACCGGCCCAGCGTCTGACCGGCCCAGCGTCGCCGCGTGCGTGCGGCGGATGGCGAGACCCGGATTCGAACCGGGGACACCACGATTTTCAGTCGTGTGCTCTACCAACTGAGCTATCTCGCCGCGCTCGGTGATGGTACAGCCCGCGCGGCGTCAGGCTGTGGCGGTGGCCGGATCGAGCGCGGCCTCAAACAAGCGTGGATCGTTGCTGACGATGCCGTCGACGCCGAGGCCCGCTAATCGCTTGATCGTTGACTCATCGTCAACCGTCCACGAGTAGAGCTCGCCGCCAGCGTCGTGCACTGCGTCGACAAGTCGTCTCGTGACCACCGCATGAAACGCCATCACCGCGTCGATCTCTCCGTCACGCAGCATCCGTTCGACGCGCGGCGGCTGGCGCAGCCGGTGGTAGGCGATTCCACCCGCCAACAGCGGTTTGACAAAGTCGGGGGCGCTTAGCCAGTCGCGCGTGACCAGTGGGATGGTCAAGCCAAGTCGCACCTCGGGGCTGTGCTCACGGATCAGGGCGAGACTCTGTTCGTACATGGTCGTGATCGTGGTCTGCTCGATCAGGCCGCGGTGGGCGAGCGCGTCGATCAGCTCGAGCTCGAAACCACGGTGCTTCATGTCGACATCGAGGCCGATCTCGGCGTAGGCGGGCAGGGCCAACTGGTCGAGCGCCTCTTCGAGTGTCAGCAACGTCGTGCCGGCGCGTTCGTCGGCGTCGTGCGGGTCGTGGGCGACGACTAGGCGACCGTCGTGGCGCAGCACGTCGAACTCGATCATGTCGACCGCCAACGTGCGCGCGACTTCGAAGCTGGCGAGCGTGTTGCCGGCTTCGATCAGGTGCGCTCCTTTGTGTCCGATGCGCTTCACTGAGGCCAGTCTACGGCCCCCCGCACAGGTGCTGGTCAATATCAGGTTAAGACCGTGTTTTGCAGGGCTATTTGTATTCAGTCGCCGGACCACTCGTCCGGCCACAAGACAGGACCGGGAGTAACTCCGGCGGGAGCTAATTCGGCGACTTGAAAGACGTCGTCGGGGAGCTCCATCTCAGTGGTCAGACCGCGGGCAGCGGCGGGGCGGAAGCCGCAGTTGGTCAGGAACGGTCCCGGGCCGATCGCGACGACGCACTCGAAGTTCATTCCGCGTGCGCGATCGAGCGCCATTCGGACGACCGCCGTGCCAAGCCCACCGCGCTGGTGGTTTGGCAGCACAGCGACCGGCCCCAGCACGAGCGCCTCGGATTCGCCCGCCGTGACGCGGGAGAGCAGCGCAAATGCGACCAACTGTTCTTCCTGCTGCACGACGATCGAGAGCTCCGGAACCCACGAGTCGCTGCCCCGTAGCCGGGCAACGAGGCCGGCCTCGGTCGCGTCTGCAAAGGCAGCGATCAGAATCGCCGCGATCTCGGACTCGTCGCCGGGTTGCTCTGGTCGCACAATCGCCATCGCGGCGATCTTAGGGGTAGATCAGGGCAGCGGCTGCGTGCTGGGTTGGTCGAGCGGGCCGCTGGCTGAGCGGGCGCCCGCCGTGCGAA
>JBASTN010000008.1:0-2263 GCA_049274915.1 Solirubrobacterales bacterium | reverse complement strand
GTCGGCGCGGGCGCGGCTCGCAAGCGTTTTTGCAGCCGCGCGCCCGGACGGGCGCAAACCCGCATCAAACCTATGGGAATCCCGCCAAAAGTCCGGCGTGGAGGGGTGAGGTGGGAGGAAAAGTTCGACTAAATGGCTAAAGGTGTTGCAAAATGGGTCGATGTGGGTTAATGTGTCATCCAGTTTCGTGGACCGGGGAGGTGGAGTTCCTCCCGCTCAATCTCCCCGGTCTGCGTTCCCTTTCTTCTCCGGCGCCGCTTCACGCAGCTGAGCGCCGAAACTGCACACGCAGCACGCCCCATGGCATTTCGCGGAAACTACGAACACACCCTCGACGCAAAGAACCGCTTGACGATTCCGTCAAAGTTCCGCGCCGCGCTCGATGGCAAAATCGTGATCGCGAAGACGCTCGAGCCGTGCGCGGCGATCTGGACCGAGCAGTCCTTCGAGCAATACACCGCGAGCATCCTCGGTGATCTAAATCCGATCAGCCAGGAGGCCCGACGCCTCTCACTCTTTTTCAACGCCGGATCGTTTGACGGCGAGCTTGATTCGGCCGGCCGGGTGATGATTCCGTCTTCGCTTTCGGCGCACGCCGGACTGACCAAAGACGTCGTGATCGTCGGTAACGCCGACCACCTCGAGCTGTGGGATCCTCAGCAGTGGACCAGCTACGAAGGCGACCTACTGGCAAACGTCTCCGAAACGGTGGAGAAGATTGTCAATCCTGGCTGAAATGACTAGCGAGCACGTACCTGTCCTCGCGACCGAGGTGATTGACCTCGTCGATCCGCGTCCCGGCGAGACCGTCGTCGACGGCACCTTCGGCGGCGGCGGTCACTCACGTCTGTTCGCCGAGCGAGTTAGTCCCGACGGACTGGTGATCGGCATCGACCGCGATCCCGCCGCGCACTCGCGCTTTGAGCAGTTCGCCGCCGAGGCCGACTGCGATACCCGCTTCATTCACGACGATTTCACGTCCGCCCTCGCAGAACTCGCCGACGAAACCGAGCGTGCCGATGTGATCCTGCTCGACCTCGGCGTCTCGTCGTTTCAGATCGACGCGCTCGAACGCGGCTTCTCTTATGTCTATGACGCACCGCTGGATATGCGGATGGATCCGGCCCAAGACTTCAGTGCGACCGATCTGATCAATGCATGGGACGAGCGTCAGCTGTCGAACACCTTCGATAAGTATGGGGAGGAACGCTACGCACGGCCAATCGCGCGAGAGATCGTGCGCAGGCGCCAGGAAGCTGCGATCACTACGACACACGAACTTGTCGACGCGATTGTGGCCGCCGTGCCGACGCCGGCGCGCTTCGCTGCCGGGCACCCCGCAAAACGCGTCTTTCAGGCCGTCCGCATCGCCGTCAACGACGAGCTCGGTCAGCTCGAACGCGCCTTGCCGCTCGCGTGGGAAGCGCTCGCGGTCGGTGGTCGGCTGGCAGTCATTTCGTTCCACTCACTCGAGGACCGCATGACGAAGCGTTTCTTCGCCGATCTTGCGCAGGGTTGTATCTGCCCGCCCGACTTTCCGATCTGCACCTGCGGCAACATGCCTCAGGCCGAACTAGTCAGCCGGCGAGCGATCGGTCCGACCGCCGACGAAGTCGCCGAGAACCCACGTGCGCGCTCGGGCAAACTGCGTGTCGCGCGCAAGCTGGCCGACGATCGGATTCCGGACTGGCGCGACGAGGTGGCGCGATGAGGGCGCCTGCGACCTCGGGAGCTCGGGTTCGCCACGGGCAGCCGCGTACTCCGGCGAATCCGCCCCCTGGGCGCGGAGCAAAGTCGGCCCCGTCACGTGGCCGCGCAAAATCGAAATCAGGCGGACTGTTCGCGCGTCGGGTTAAGACCGCTGTGCCAGGGGGCGGGCGTCGCAAGTCGCAGTCACCGAGTTCGCGCGGCCCGGCAGGGGTGGCTAACCGCCGTGGCGCCGATCGATCCCGCGTATCGACTCGCGGTCCGAGCGTGCCGTTGCCGCCGAGCCCACGCGCCGGTGAGATCCGCGTGTCACGCGGCCCCGGCCGCATCGCAGCCTCGGATCGTGCAGCCGAACGCCGATTCGCCGAGACAAGACAACAGTCATTGACGGCACTTGGCGGCGCTCAGCTCGGCCCTGCACGTGGTCGCTCCTCGGGCCGCGCCGACGGCAAGCCGAGCCGTTCGCTATCTGGCGCCCGCAACGGTGGCCCCCGCAACGGAAACTTTCAGCGCGGCGCCTACCGCTCCCACGGCGGAGGGGCGGTCGCTACTGCCG
>JBASTN010000007.1:0-36071 GCA_049274915.1 Solirubrobacterales bacterium | reverse complement strand
ACGGCTGCGTGTCGTGGTTCTCTGGATCGCTTGGCGAGTTGGTGCCGGGCGGCGATCACCAGATCGGGATCGTCGCGGTCGAGGATTTCGAGGCCCCGGGAGGAGAGCCGCTGCTGTATTTCCGCGGCGCGTACGCGCGGTTGTTGGGGGAGATGCCGTAGGGGCGCGTCGTGGACGCGCGACGCCTCTACAACCCGCCGCTAGTGATCCCAGCGCGCAGCGCGAGCGCGGCGATGATCAGGCTGCCGAGCGCCATCACCCTCGTCTCGGCGATGAAGATCTGTAGCGCGAGCCCGCGAGCATCCGCTTCGGGCAGCTTCTCGTAGTCCGTGTCGCCAACCACCAGCTGCGCCGCGCCGACGCGCATCATCTCAGTGGTCAGCATGATCACTAGCGGCAGAACGCCGTATAAGTAGTGGAGGTCCTCGCTGGCTCTGTGGTTTGTCACCAACAGAATCGCTCCGAGCAGGACCTGCACGCCGATGCTGAGCTGCGCGGCTCGCAGCAGATACCAGAAGATCGTCGAGGGGCGACGCGTCAGCCACGCGACCAAGCCCCAGAGGCCGGCCAGCAGATTGGCGGATAAAACAAAGATTCCGAGTGTCAGGTGTAGTTCGGCCATTGCGCGATCCGGACAAACACTAGGCGTCGCCGACGCGAAAGATTGCGCCGTTTAGCACTATGTAACAAAGTGTCACAATGTCATAAGATGGCCGTTAGGACGGGCGACAGCCGTCCCTCGGCCGGAAGCCGAAGCGTGGCCCCGAACCCACGCCAAGCCGAACCCACGCCAAGCCGAACCCACACCAAGCCGAACCCACGCCGAGCCGAACCCACGCCGAGCCAAAGCGCCGCCCACCGAGCGGGCGCCTGGCAAACAAAGACCCCCACCGTTATGAGAGCTGCCGAATGCTGAACAACTATGTGCCCGTCCTCGTCTTCGTTGTGCTCGGGCTCGTCGTCGGCGTCCTTTTCACGTTCGGGAACCTGCTGATCGGTCCGAAGCGGCCGAACAAGGCGAAGTCCGATCCTTACGAGTGCGGTCTTCCCTCGGAGGTGCAGGAGAGCTTTCGCTTCGGCATCAGTTTCTACTTGATCGCGATGCTCTTCATCCTCTTTGACGTCGAGGTGCTGTTCCTCTATCCGGTCGCGGTTCAGCTCGATGCCTTCGGCTGGTTTGCGTTGATCGAGACATTGACTTTCTCGGCCCTGTTGCTGGTCGGCTTCGCCTACTCCTGGCGCAGGGGAGCGCTCGATTGGAAATAAAGCGCGAAAAGATCAACGCCGCGCAACCCGGCCAGCCGCAACCCGGCCAGACCCTTCCGAATGCGTTCTACAGCGAGCAGCCCGGCTCGCCCGAGGAGTTCCGCGCGCGTCAGCTGCGCGCCCGCGACATGCTCAAGGGCGACCTTGAAGGTGATGATCTCGAACGGCTGATCAACGACGCCGTCGTTACGACAACGTTGGAGAAGGCGCTCAACTGGGCGCGCTCACAGACCGTATTTCCGATGACCTTCGGGCTCGCCTGCTGCGCGATCGAGATGATGTCGCTGGTCAGCGCGCGCTACGACGTCGCGCGCTTCGGCAGCGAAGCGTTCCGCGCGTCGCCGCGACAGGCCGACCTAATCATCCTTTCGGGCCGCGTCTCGATCAAAATGGCGCCGGTCATCCGCCGCATCTACGACCAGATGCTCGAGCCGAAGTGGGTCATTGCGATGGGCGCCTGCAGTTCCAGCGGCGGCGTCTTCAGCAACTACGCGGTGGTCCAGGGTGCCGACAAATTTTTGCCTGTAGACGTTCACGTACCGGGCTGTCCACCGCGCCCGGAGGCACTAATTCACGGACTGATCAAACTGCAACGCAAGATCAAGGGACACCCCGATGACGGCTGGCGTGAGCGCTACCAAGCGCACGGCACTGAGGAGTGGCCCTACGGAACTGCCGGTGCGCCCGAGGGTGCCGACCTCGAGAAACTGATCGCCGAGCGTCGCAAGCAGGGCGGCAACGGGATCGAGATGACCGACCGCGCCGACGGCCCCAGCAGCCAGGGCCCCAGCAGCAAAGGGCCCAGCAGCAAGGGTCCCAGCAGTCAGGGTCCCAGCACCGTGGAGAGCACGCGTGCCTGACGCGCCCGGTCTCGAACTCGTCGCCAACGCATTGCGTGGCAACGTCGCGTCCGATGCAGTGATCGGTACGTCGTTCTATCGGGAGCAGGCGGCGATTGAGATCGCGCCGGCGCAGATTGTCCCGGCCCTCAGGTACCTCCGCGATACCCCGGAGCAGGGCTACACATTCCTCGCCAGCGTGCACGGGGTCGACTACTTGCCCGAGGCACGGCGCCTCGGTGTGCACTACGAACTGCTCAACATGCGCCGCGTCGAGCGACTGCGCCTAGTCGCGCGGCTTGAGATCGATAACCCAGTGATTGCTTCCTGCATCGACCTCTTCCCGACGGCCGACTTCCAGGAGCGCGAGATCTTCGACATGTTCGGCGTCGTCTTCGACGGCCACCCGGACATGCGCCGCATCTTGATGCCGGAGGATTACGAAGGGTTCCCGCAGCGCCGCGACTTCCCGCTCGGCGGCGAGCCAGTGATCTTCACGCATAACGAACCCGAGAGTCCGGGGTGGTACCGATGAGCGACGAACGTGGCAATGTCGCGACCCCACCGCCCGTCGACCCGCCCGTCGATGCAGCCCCCGGCACACCGACTCAATCCCCGGCCGACCCGCTAGGCGTCAGCTACCGCGAACGCGAAGAGAGCCTGACCCTCTCGACGATCGGCACCCAGATCGCCAAACAACGCGAGGCCCGCGCGACTACCCAGGCCGACACGGTGCTCGCGCCGGAGACCGAGTTGCTGACGCTCAACATCGGTCCGCATCACCCCGCGACTCACGGCGTCCTCCGACTTTTGACCACGCTCGAAGGCGAAGTCGTGAAGGACACCAAGCCGCTGGTCGGCTACGTCCACACCGGGATCGAAAAGAACTGCGAGGACAAGTCGTACTGGAAGGTGATTCCGCTGGTCGAGCGGATGGACTACGTCTCGTACCACTTCAACGCGCTCGCTTACTGCATGGCCGTCGAGAAGTTGCTCGATGAGCCGGTGCCCAAGCGGGCCCAGTACCTCCGGGTGATCCACGTCGAGCTTTGCCGCATTCACAGCCATCTCGTCTGGCTCGGTACCAGCGCGCTCGACCTTGGTGCGATCTCGATGTTTTGGTACTGCTTCCGCGAGCGCGACAACATCCTCGATCTCTTCGAGATGAGCGGTGGCCAGCGGATGCACCCGCGCTTCGTGCAGATCGGCGGCGTCGCCGACGACATCCCGATCGGCTTCGCCGAAAAGCTGCGCGGATTCATCAAGCAGATGCCCGGGCGCACCGACCAGTTCGCCGATCTGCTTGACAACAACGAGATCTTCCTCCAGCGGATGAAGGACATCGGCATCGTCTCGGAGCAGCGGCTGCTCGAACTGGGCGTAACCGGCCCGCTGCTGCGTGCGACCGGAAACCCCTGGGACCTGCGCAAGGCTGCGCCCTACAGCTCCTACGACGACTTCGAGTTCAAGATCCCCGTCGGCACGATCGGTGATAACTACGACCGTTACCGCGTGCGCCTAGCCGAGATCTATGAGAGCTGCAAGATCATCGAGCAGGCCCTCGAAGGCCTGCCCGAGGGTCCGTGGGTGACCGACAACCGCAAGGTCGCGCTGCCGCCGCGTCACGAACTCGCCACCAGCATGGAGGCGCTGATTCACCACTTCAAACTCGTCACCGAGGGCATTCGCGTCCCGGCCGGCGAGGTCTATCTGCCGATCGAATCTCCGCGCGGCGAGCTCGGGTGCTTCGTACGCAGCGACGGGTCGTCGAAGCCGGCGCGCCTGCACATGCGCGAGCCGTCGTTCATCAACTTGCAGGCACTCAACGACATGGTCAAGGACACCTACATCGCCGACTTGATCGCAACGCTGGCGATGCTCGACCCGATTCTCGGAGGCATCGACCGGTGAGAGAGTCGACGACTGCCGGAGCCGTCAACCCGGCGGCAACGCCGCCGTCCGCCAACGGCGTCGATGCTCGCTACGAGGACGCGATTCCTCAGCTCGCCGACGTTGCGGTGCCGGCTGAACTTCAGTCCTGGATCGTCGAGCGGATGGCGATGTACCCCGACCGGAAGTCGGCGACGATCCCTTGCCTGATGGCAGCGCAGAAGCACCACGGGTGGCTATCGCCTGACGCCGTGCGCCAGGTCGCCGCCGTGATGCGTCTGACCCCGGCCTACCTTGTCTCGGTCGCAAGCTTTTACGACATGTTCAAGCTCGCCCCGCGCGGCGAGCACACGATCTACATGTGTACGAACATCAGCTGCATGCTGCGCGGAGCCGACGACGTGATGGCCGAGCTCGAGCGCGCGGTCGGCGTCAGCAACGGCGGCACCAGCGAGGACGGGATCTTCCTGCGCAGCTTCGAGTGTCTCGGCGCCTGTGACATCGCGCCGATGGCCAGCGTCGACGGCGCGTTCGTCGGACCGCTGAGCATCGACGACGCGAAGCAGCTCGTCGAAGACATCCGCGCGGGGCGCGAGGTGCTGTCGGCGAAGCAGCTCGACAAACGCCCGGCCGCAGCGACGCTCTGGGAATCGGGCGGACGCGTCGGCGACTACGACATTTCACAGCCATCCAGTGGAGACGCCGCCTAATGGACGAGTTGCTTTTCCACGACATCGACCAACCCGGACTCAACACGATCGCGGTCTACGAGGAGCGCGGCGGCTACTCGGCGCTCAAGCAGGTGCTCGACAGCATCGAGCCCGACGCGGTCCTGACCGAACTCCAGACCTCTGGCCTGCGCGGCCGAGGCGGCGCAGGCTTCGCGATGGGCACGAAGGCCGGCTTCCTGCCCAAGGGCGACATGGACAAGTACCTCTGCTGCAACGCCGACGAGTCCGAGCCGGGCACCTTCAAAGATCGCGAACTGATGCAGAAGAATCCACATCAGTTGATCGAGGGCATGATCATCGCCAGTTATGCAGCCGGGATCAACAAGGCTTTCATCTACATCCGCGGCGAGTACGAGCATCAGGCCGACGTTCTTGAGGCTGCGATCGCCGAAGCGCGCGGGCGCGGCTACCTCGGCGAGAACATCCTCGGCAGCGGCTTCGGTGTGTCGATTGTGCTGCACCGCGGCGCAGGCGCCTACATCTGTGGCGAAGAGACGGCGTTGCTCGACAGTCTCGAGGGCAAGCGCGGCAACCCTCGGCTGAAGCCGCCATTCCCGGCCAACGCCGGCCTCTTCCAAGGGCCGACACTGATCAACAACGTCGAGACACTCTCCAACGTCAGCCACATCATTAAGCAGGGTGGTGAGTGGTACGCGAAGATCGGCACCGAGAAATCGACCGGGACCAAACTGGTCAGCGTCTCGGGTTGCGTACAAAAGCCGGGCAACTACGAGATCGAGCTCGGCATGCCGTCGCGCGAGATCATTTTTGACCTGGCCGGCGGCCCGCTGCCGGGGCGCGAGATCAAGGCCTGGTTCCCGGGTGGCTCATCGGCACCTGTATTGACCCCCGCCGAGTTCGATCTGCCGTACGACTTCGATTCGATCGCGGCCGCGGGCTCGATGCTCGGATCCGGCGCGATCATCGTGATCGACGACTCCGTTTCGATCGTCGATGTCTGCCTGCGCACGGCGAAGTTTTATAAGCACGAGAGCTGTGGCAAGTGCACACCATGTCGCGAAGGCACGAGCTGGACGGTGAAGATGCTGCAGCGAGTGTCCGACGGATTGGCGACGCCGATGGACCTCGACATCATCGCCTCGGTTCAGAACCAGATCATCGGCAACTGCCTTTGTGTACTGGGTGACGCGATGGCGATGCCGGTCAGCTCGATGGTCAACAAGTTCCGTGACGAGTTCGAGGCGCACATCGAAGCCGAGCGCCTCAAGCGCCTGCCGCTCGATATCGGGACGGTCTCCGAGGAACTCGACTTGACTCACAACCTCGCGGGGCTCAGCTCGTGACCGAGACACCCAAGCACCCTGACGCAGCCGGCAACGGCAGCGACAACGACGCGACCGCGATGCCCGGACCACCGTCAGAGCAAAGCGGCAAGTCGAGCACCGGCGAGACGGTGCGCGAGGGCGAGCAGAACGTCACCTCAGACCAGGCAGCCGTCGCCACCGACGACCCCAAGCTTCAATACAAATCGCCATTCACGGTCGTCGACGCGCTGCCGCCGGGCTACTCCAAAAAGCCAGCCGGCGAGCCCGAACGCAAGATCATCAGCTTCACGATCGACGGCGCCGAGGTACGCGCGCCGGAGGGCATCATGCTGGTCGACGCGGCGAAGTACGGCGGCGTCGAGATCCCAGTGTTTTGTTACGAGCCGAAGCTCGGGGCGCCGGTTGGTGCCTGTCGAATGTGCCTGGTCGAGATCGAGGGCATCCCGAAGCTTCAGACCGCGTGTTCGACGCCGGTGCGCGACGGCATGGGTGTGATCACCCGCTCGCCACGCGTCGTCGAGGCTCAGAACAGCGTCGTTGAGTTCCTGCTGGCCAACCACCCGCTTGACTGTCCGGTCTGCGACAAGGGTGGCGAGTGCCCGCTGCAAGACATTTCATACGGCTGGGGTCGCGGCGAGTCACGCTTCAGCGAGCCGAAGCGCCACTTCGAAAAGCCCGTCGCACTCTCGCCAAGCATCGCGATCGACCGCGAGCGCTGCATCCTTTGTTACCGCTGCGTGCGCTTCAGCCAGGAAGTCTCGGAGGATTACCAACTGGTGTTGCTCGAGCGTGGCGCCGAATCGCAGGTCGGCACGTTCGACGGCACGCAGTACATCGCGCCGTTTTCCGGCAACGTGATTGAGCTCTGCCCGGTCGGTGCTCTGACATCGCGTGCGTACCGCTTCAAGGCTCGCCCGTGGGACATCGAGCAGGGCGGATCGGTCTGCACGATGTGTCCGGCGCAGTGCAACGTCACCTACACCGTCCGCGACGACAAAGTCATGCGCACGCTCGCGCGTGACAACGCCGGTGTCGACGACGGCTGGCTTTGTGATCGCGGCCGCTTCGCCTACCAGTCTTGGGAATCCGACGCGCGAATCACCCAGCCGCTCGTGCGCCAGGGCGACAAGCTCCTGCCCGCTCGCTGGGAACACGCACTCGAGATCGCGGCAGCCGCGCTTAAGAAGAGCGGAGCCAAGACCGCGGCGCTCGCAGGTGGCGGCACGACCAACGAAGAAGGTTGGCTGCTGCGACGTCTGATGCTCGAGGGCCTCGGATCGCCGCACCTCGACTCGCGCCGCAGGGGCAAGCTGCTGGCTGATGTTGCGCGGACGCTCACCGATCCGGGCGTCTCGCTGAGCGTGCCTGACATCGAGTGGGCCGACGCGATTCTCGTGCTCGACACTGAGCTCGTCGATGACATGCCGATTCTCGATCTGCGCGTTCGCAAGGCCACGCGTCGCAACGGCGCGAAGCTCGCCGTAGCCACGGCACGTCCGAGTTCGCTGGACAACGCTGCGACGACGATTGCGCGGTACGCGCCGGGCTACAGCGGCGCGTTTCTGATGGGTGTGCTCAGTGCGCTCGGCGACGGCGCCGATGTCGACGACCTCGCCGCGCGCGCCGGTTCGACCGCGGACAACATCCGTGCAGTTGCCCAGACGCTGTCAAACGCTCAGCGCCCCGCGATCCTATGGAGCGAACGGATGCTGATGACGCAGGCAGGCGCGCTCCCGCCGCAGGCACTGTGCAATTTGATCGACAAGCTCGGCATCGCGAAGACCGACGGCGCCGGACACCTGCAAGTGCCGGTCCAGACCAACGGCCGCGGGCTGCGCGAGATCGGCTTCGTGCCGAACTTCGGCCCCGGTCTAACCGACGCGGCGGGCGAAGAGGGGATGAGCAGCGATGAGATCGCCGCCGCCCTCGGCAGCGACATCAACACACTGATCCTTTTTAACAGCGACCCGGTCGCCGACTATCCGGGCGGCGCCGCGTGGGACGCAGCGCTCGGCCGCGCCGCCAATGTAATCGCAGTCTCGGCGTGGCTCGACCCGGCGACGGCACGCCACGCCGACGTGGTCTTTCCGGCCGAGGTCGGACCAGAGAAGGAAGGCACGATCACGCACCCCGACGGGCGCCTACAGCGGCTTCGCCAGACGGTCGAGCACACTGACCAGGTCAACTCGGGATGGTGGGTGATCAACGAACTAGCCAAGCATCTCGGACTCGACGTCGGCGTCAAGGTCGTTCACCAACTAACGGCGCAGATCGCCGCGGCCGTGCCAATTTACGACGGCATCACGACCGACGAGATCGGTGGCACCGGCGTGCGCTGGCAGGAACGTCCGGCCGCCGCGAACCTGCCGAGTGCCGGTCAGTCAACTTTCGAGTTGCAGACGCCGGCCGCAGCAGCTCAACCCAATGGACGTCTTCGCTTTGGCACCTTCCGCTCGCTTTGGTCTGGCAAGGAAATCGAGAACTCCGAGACGCTGGCGCCCCTGGTCTCTAACCAGCGCGTCGAACTCGCGCCTGAAGACGGCGTGCGCCTCGGCGTCAACACCGGCGACACGGTCACGCTGACGACGCCGGAGGGCGAGGTCACGGCAGTTGTCGCGCTGCGCGATTCGATGCCAGCCGGTACCGCGTTCCTGCTCGATGGACTCGACGACCCAACGCGCCGCGCGGTGGCAGAGACGCCCGAACTCGTCGAGGTCGCGCTGGTCGCGTCGGCGCCAACGCCGCTGCCGCAGGCCGAGTCCGTGCCCGTCAGCACCGACTCCGTGCCCGTCAGTACCGAGTCCGCCCCGACGGAGAACTCACCGTGATCGCCCCGCTCGCCGAAGTCGGCTACAACGCCGGTTGGGTCTCGCAGGTCGTGATGTCGATCGTCGTCTTCGCGGTCGTTCTGCAGCTCGTCCCGCTCGTGTTGTTGTTCGAGCGCAAGTTGCTCGGTCGGTTTCAGGGTCGCTACGGCCCCAACCGCGTCGGGCCGTTCGGCGCGCTGCAGCCGCTGGTTGACATCGTCAAGCTCGCCGCCAAAGAAGACTCAGTCCCACGCACCGCTGCGACGGCGATCTTCATCATCGCGCCGGTGATCGCGCTGTTCACGGCGATCGTTTCGATCGCGATCATCCCATTCGGCGACACCCGTACCGACGGATTGTTCGGCATGGACTACGCGCTCTACGGCATCGACGTCTCGATCGGCGTGCTCTACGCTTTCGCGTTCGGCGCGATCGCTTTCTACGGGCTGATGCTCGGCGGGTGGGCGAGCGGTTCGAAGTACTCGTTCCTCGGTGCGATGCGCTCCGCCGCCCAGCTGATCAGTTACGAGTTGGCCGCCGGTCTCAGTCTCGTCGGCGTCGTGATGATGGCCGGCACGCTGTCGCTCACCGAGATCGTCGAGCAGCAGGACAAGGTCTGGTTCATCCTCCCGCAGTTCGTCGGCTTCTTGATCTTTACGATCGCCAGCTTCGCCGAGACCAACCGCGCGCCCTTCGACCTCGTCGAGGCCGACGCCGAGTTGGTGGCCGGATACCAGACCGAGTACGGCGGCATGCGCTTCGCCTCGTTCATGATGGCCGAGTACATGAACATGATCACCTTCGCTGGTATCGCGACGGCGATGTTCCTCGGCGGCTGGCACGGCCCGGGACCGGCCTGGCTTGATCCGATCTGGGTGCTCGTGAAGATCTTCGGATTTCTTGTTTTGTTCATTTGGATCCGCGCGACGCTGCCGCGTCTGCGTTACGACCAGTTGATGAGTTTCGGCTGGAAGATCCTCGTACCGCTCGCGACGCTCAACGTGATCGTTACGGCGATTTTGGTGGTGGCTCTATGAGTCTTGAAGCGAAGATTTACGATCCAGGCGACGACGTCATTGCAGTCCAGCGAGCGCCGGAAGCCGGTGGCGCGGCAGGGTTCTACCGCGCGTTCGGCGAGACGCTGCGCGGTCTGAAGACCACGCTCGGCCGCTTCGTCGAAGGGCCGGTCACGATCCAGTATCCGGAAGAGAAGACGCCGGTCTACCCACGCTTCCGCGGCCGACACAAGCTGCACAAGTTTGAAGCCGATGCTCTCGGAAACGGTGACCTTGAGAAGTGCGTCGGCTGCTCGCTCTGCGCCGCGGCTTGCCCGGCAGACTGCATCCGCGTTGTTGCCGCCGACAACGATCCAGATAACCCGACCTCGGCAGGCGAGCGCTACGCCGCCGTCTACGAGATCAATCTCGCACGCTGCATCTTTTGCGGCTACTGCGAGACCGCCTGTCCGTTCGACGCGATCACGCTCGGTCACGACTACGAGCTCTCCGACTACAACCGTTCGGACCTGATCTTCACCAAGGAAATGCTGCTGGCCGAGCCGATCGAGCGCACGCCGCTGCGCCGGGAGGGCGAGTAGTGGTCGTAACGATCCTGTTCTTTCTGGCCGCGATCGGCGCGATCGCCGGTGCCGTGGCAGTGGTGGTCTTGCGTAACCCATTCTTCAGCGTGCTCGCGCTGGTGCTGCACCTGCTCGCGCTCGCCGTGTTGTTCTTGCTGCTGCACGCCGAGTTCCTCGCCGCCGCACAGTTGATCGTCTACGCGGGTGCGGTGATGGTGCTCTACGTCTTTGTTGTGTCCTACGTCGGCGGCGCCGACGAGCCGCTCGCTGAGGGTGGTGCGCCACGCGCGTTGGCACCGGTCTTCGCCGGAGGACTACTCGTCGTGTTCGCGCTGACGATCGGGGGATCGGCGCTCAAATCGCTCGACACGCACGGCGGCGATCTCGCGGCTGGCTTTGGCACTCCCGCGCAGATCGGCGAGCTGCTGTTGACCAAGTACCTGCTGCCGTTCGAGATCTCCTCATACCTCTTGACGGTCGCTGCAGTAGGCGCAGTGCTTCTGGCCCGCCGTCGCCGTGGCCTCGAGTCGATCGAGCAGGAAGTTCAGTAGATGGACATCTCCTGGTACATCGCGCTCTCGGCCGTGATCTTCTGCATCGGCGCCGGCGGTCTGGTGGCGCGTCGCAGTCCTTTGGTGATGTTGCTCTGTCTGGAGCTGATGCTCAACGCCGCCAACCTCGCGCTGATCGGCTTTGCGCGGATGCACGGCGACGCCGACGGGCAGATCTTCGCCCTCGTGGTGATGGTGGTCGCCGCCTGCGAGGTCGTAATCGGTCTCGGATTGATCGTCGCGATCTACCGCAACCGCCTGCCGATCGACATCGATGCGATGACGCAACTGCGAGACCGCAATGACTGAATTGCTTAGCCACGCGGCCACACAGATCGCGGCCGTCGCGCCGCTGCTGGCGCACGCCGCTGACTTCGCTGAAGGCGTAAAACCGCGGGGCGAGAGCGCGCTGTTGGGCTGGCTGCTGCTGCTGACCCCGCTTGCAGGCGCGACGATCATCGGTCTCGGATACCGCTTTCTCAGTGAGAAGGCCGCCGGTTGGATCGGCACGGCGGCGATCTTCCTCGCCTTCGGCGCGGCGCTCGCCTGCCTCGTTCAGTTGCTCGGGCTCGACCACGAAGAGCGCCACATTCTCGACGGCTACGCCTACGCCAAGGCGCTCGGCGTCGACTTCAACTTCCAGATCTACATCGATCCGTTGTCGGTGTTCATGTCGTTGGTCGTGACGGGCGTGAGCGCCCTGATCCATCTCTACTCGGTCGCCTACATGCGCAGCGACCATGGTTACCGGCGCTTCTTCGCCTACCTCAACTTTTTCGTCTTCTCGATGCTGTTGCTCGTGCTTGCAGGCAACCTCGCGCTGTTGGTCGTCGGCTGGGCCTTCGTCGGCGCGGCGTCCTACCTGCTGATCTCGTACTGGTACCGCCGCGAGACGGCGACGGCGGCCGGCATCAAGGCGTTTGTGATGAACGTGATCGGCGACATCGGCATCGTCGTCGCCGCGTATCTCTTGTGGAGCGAGCTGAACACGCTCTCGATCCCGAAGCTGCTCGCCGCCAGCGAGGACCTCTTCGCGGTTCAGCCCTCGACGACATTCACCCTGGCGGCACTCGCGCTGCTCGTCGGTGCGTTCGCGAAGTCGGCGCAGGTGCCGCTACAGACCTGGTTGCCCGACGCGATGGAGGGTCCGACTCCGGTTAGTGCGCTGATCCACGCCGCGACGATGGTCACCGCCGGCGTTTACTTGATCGCTCGCTTCTTCCCGTTCTTCGAACTCTCCGAGACTGCTGCTCTAACCGCAGCGTTTCTCGGCGTGTTCACGATGATTCTCGCCGCGACCACCGCGATGGTGCAGACCGACCTCAAGCGGATCATTGCCTACTCGACGATGAGCCAGATCGGCTACATGGTTGTCGCCGTCAGCGCAGCTGCCTACGGCGCCGGAATGTTCCACCTGATGACCCACGCGTTCTTCAAGGCGCTCCTGTTCATGGCCGCCGGCAGCGTGATCGCGGCGATGGGCGGCGTGCAGGACGTCCGCAAGATGGGCGGTTTCAAACGCGCCATGCCGTTCACTTACGTCACATTCGGGATCGGCGCGCTCACGCTGTCGGGATTCCCGTTGCTATCAGGCTTTTTCTCGAAGGACGAGATCATCAGCTACACGCTCAATCGCGGTGGCGCCTTCACCTACGTGGGCATCCTGCTCTACGTCGGGGCGCTGCTAACCGCGTTCTACGCGATGCGGGCGGTCTTCCTCGTGTTCCACGGTGATCCGTCGCCGGAGGCGAAGGAGCTTGAAGGCGGCCAGCTCCACCACGGTGATCACACCAATCCCGCCACCGGCGAGGCCGAAGACACAGAGGTCGGATTTCCCGGAGCCGATCACCACATCGCCGAGCGCGAGCCGGCGATGAAGGCTGCGATGGGCACGCTCGCAGTTCTCTCGGTGATTGCGGGCGCGCTGCAGGTTCCGAATCTGACGCACGCCGTCGAGTCATTTCTCGAGCCAGTCTTCGAAAGCTCACGCTACGTCGAGGTGCATCCGTCATATGCGACGCAGTGGGCCGGGCTGGGCGGCGGTGCCTTGATCGCGTTGATCGGCATCGCCCTCGCATTCCACTTGTATGTCCGCCGACGCGGATCGACGGCCGCGCTCGCAGAGCGGTTCTCCGGCCTCCACGACTTCCTCAAGAACGCGTGGTACTTCGACCGGCTCTACGACGTCGTCTTCGTGCGGCCGATTGCTGCAGTCGGACGCTTCTCACGCGACGTGATCGAGCGCGTCATCGTTGACGGCCTGGTCAACGGTTCGACCGGGCTGGTGCGCAACGGTTCTTCGTTGATTCGCACGGCCCAGAACGGCTTGGTGCGCGTCTACGCACTCGGCATGATCCTCGGAGTTACTGCACTGGCGATCTACTTCCTCGTGGTGGCGAACTGATGACCGACAGCGCGTTCCTGGTCATCTTGCTCGCGATGCCACTGGTCGGTGCCGTGCTCGCGTGCGTGTTCCCGGAGCGCCATGTCGGGTCGGTTGCCGCGATCGCGACCATGGTGCAGGTCAGCTCGGTCGCCGTGATGTTGCTGAAGTTCGAGGCACAGGCCGGGATTCAGGAGGGGATCTCAAATGTCTGGGTGTCCCAGCTCGGAATCAACTTCGCGCTCGGGCTCGACGGGCTTAATGTGTTCCTCGTAGCGCTGACGGTACTTGCGTGGACGATCGCGACCTGGGCGGCGAGCACTCGCCAGATCGCTCAAACACGGCTGTTCTATGTGCTGCTCGCCGTAGCCGAGGTCGGAACGCTCGGCGCGTTCTTGGCACAGGACTTGATCCTCTTTGTGTTGTTCTTCGACCTGCTGCTGATCCCGTTCTACTTCTTGATCGGCATGTGGGGCAACGGCGACCGTCGTGCCGCGACCACGAAGTTCATGATTTACACCCTCGCGGGAAGCCTGATGATGCTCGCCGCCGCAGTGGCGCTCGGCGTGGTCTCGGCTTCGCAGAACGACACTTCACTGGACTTCTCATTTGCGAATCTGACCGCGAACCCGATCTCCAGTGGTGCCCAGACCTGGGTTTTTCTCGGCTTCATGATCGCGCTGATCGTGAAGATGCCGCTACCGCCGTTTCACGGCTGGATGCCCGATACCTACCGCGCGGCGCCTCTTGCGGTCTTGATTCCGCTGGGCGCCGTCGTCGCCAAGCTCGGTGCGTTTGGCTTCCTGCGAGTAGTGCTGCCACAGCTGCCGATCGCGACCGAGAACATGCACGAGCTGATGATGGTGCTTGGGCTGATCGCGATTATCTACGGGTCGGTGATGGCCTTCACCGTCGACAACGTGCGGCTGGTGATTGGCTACTCGTCGATCGCCCAGATCGGATTTGTCACGCTCGGAATCTTTGCGCTCGACGTCAAGGGCATCGAAGGCGCGGTGTTGCAGATGGTCAACCACGGCGTTGTCGCCATTGCATTGTTCTTGATCGTCGGATTTCTCGCCGACCGTGCTGGCACCGAACAGCTCTCGGGCATGGGCGGGCTCGCCAAGAACGCGCCACTTTTCGCCACGCTGTTCCTGATTGTTTCGCTGGCGATGCTGGCGATGCCCGGATCGATCAACTTCGTCGGCGAGCTTTACATCCTCTTCGGCGCGTTTGACAGCGCCATGGTTTACGGCCTGATCGCGACGGTCGGTGTGGTGCTTGCTGCGGTCTACATGATCCGCCTCTTTCAGCGCGCGATGCACAACCGCGACCGCGGCGCGGGCGAGTCGCGCGAACTCGACTCCACTGAACTCGGGTTGCTGCTGCCGACGGTGCTGATCATTCTCGCGCTCGCCGTCTATCCACAGTTCATGGTCGAGCGGATCGAACCGGCCGCCGATCAAGCCTTGATCACGCTCGAGATCCCTGGGGCGGCCCAGCTCGGTGAGTCGCCGGACGTCGAGGCGAAGCAACAAGCAGAGGACGCAACCGAGTGAGCGCCCTGACCCCGATCCTCGCTGCCGTCAAGGGCCCCTCGGTTGAGTTTGCGCCGCTGCTTCCGTTCTTGATTCTTGCTGGTGGCGCCTTGATCACATTGTTGATTTCGCTGTTTCCGGGCCGCGCCGTCCAGCGCGTGCTCACGCCGCTCGCGGCAGTCGCGACGCTTGTCGCCGCCGGCACAGTCTTCGCGATTCGCTTCGGTGACCCAGACGGCAGTCTGCTGACTGGCGCGCTGGCGCTCGACGACCTCGCGTTGGCATTCGACATGATCTTCGTCTCGGCGGCGATCGTCACGGCCGTGTTGGCATGGCGTTCCGAGACACTCATCGAGGCCGGTCGCGGCGAGTTCTACTCGCTGTTGATCACGACGGTTCTGGGCATGTCGGTGGTCGCGTCCTCGACTGACCTGGTCACGTTCTTTCTCGGCTTTGAACTGTTTTCAATTCCGCTCTACGTGCTCTGTGCCGCCGACCTCAAGCGCAACCGTTCGCTTGAGTCCGGTCTGAAGTACCTGATCATCGGATCGCTCGGCTCGGCGACGATGCTCTACGGCCTCGCGTTCATCTACGGCGCGACCGGGGCGACCAACTTCTCGGACATCGCCGAGGCGCTGGCCGCCGACGCGGTGGCTGGAGATCCAATCCTGCTGGTCGGCGTAGCGCTGACGCTCGCTGGCCTTGCGTTCAAAGCTTCGATCGCACCGTTTCATCAGTGGACGCCCGACGTCTACGAAGGCGCGCCGACGCCGGTAACGGCCTTCATGGCGATCGCGACCAAGGCAGCAGTACTCGCGATCCTCCTGCGGCTGGGGGCAGAGGCGTTCGACCCGGTGCGCGACAACTGGTCGATCGTGCTCGCCGTACTCGCTGCGGTGACGATCATCGTCGGCAACGTCGGCGCGTTGGCACAAGAGTCAGTCAAGCGGATGTTGGCCTACTCCGGTGTCGCACAGGCCGGCTACCTGGTGGCCGGCGTCGTCGTCGGAACCGGGCTCGGAGCTGCCGCCGCAGTCTTCTACATGTTCGCCTACGCGCTGATGAACATCGCACCCTTCGCCGTGATCATCGCTCGCGAGCGGGCCGGGGCCGGTGACGGGCTTCGCGGGTTGCGCGACCTCGGCCGCGAATCCCCGCTGCTTGCGTGGTCAATGACGCTAAGCATGATCGCGCTCGCTGGTCTGCCGGTGACGATCGGCTTCATGGGCAAGCTGCTGCTGATTGAGTCGGCGATCTTCGGCGACTACGCCTGGCTTGGCGTGATGATCGTGATCGGTTCGGTGATCTCGCTCGGTTACTACCTGAAGGTCGTAGCGGCGATGTGGTTGGGCCCGCCGGTCGGCGCGCCCGACGCTGTGTCTGATGACGGTCTGGGCGGTACGCAGGTCGTAGCGGCCGGCGGAGCGCCGGAATCCGACCCTGGCGCGCACAAGGAGCTTGTTGCCGTGGCGGTTCTGGCCGCCCTCGCGACGGTTGTCTTCGGCGTTTACCCGGGTCCGCTGCTCGACATCGCACAGCGCGCCGGCGAAGCATTCTTGATGCTTCGTCTCTAGAGGCTCTCGGTCGGCTGGACGTTCATTCGACCGGCGATCTCACCGGCCGTGGTGCCGCAAACCCGCTCTACCAGCCGGTTTGAGCATGGTTGTGAGCAGGCGACGGAGTGATCCGCCGTCACGCGTCCGGTCCGGTTCGACGATACCCTAAATGATGGATAAAAGGGACACGGAGACTGCGGCTCAGCGCGGATCTGCCAACGGCCGTGAGGCCGCGCAGACCTCTGCGAACCGGCGCGAAGGCGCGGCCGACTTAGCGACGGCCCTCGAAGAGATCGGCCTCTCGGCGAAGACCGGGTGGTACGCCTCGATCCTGCTCTACGGCGCCGGTGGCATCGTGACCGTGGCGATCTCACTGTTGTTTCCCGAGACACTTCCTCCTGGGGTCTTGATCCTCGGATCGATCGCTTTGGTGATGGCAGTGGTCTGCGCGTATGGCGCGAAGCACCTTGCCGCCTCAGACCTGGCAACCCACGGCAGGCTCAGTGTTGGCATGGGGATCTTCTTGGTCGGTGCGTTTGTGGCCGGCCCCGCCCGCACCGCCTTCGTGTTGATGCCCCTTTTCATTCTCTTGACGCCGGCTTTCCTTTATGGCGCTCGTATCGCGCTCCCATACTGCCTGGCCGTGATGGGCTTTGCGGCAGGCGTGGTGGTCACTTCGAACGGGCCTGCCCCATGGGCGCACGCGTGGGTCAGCGTCGGAGCGATCGCGATGATTGTTGGATCGTTCCTACTCGCCGAGCACACGACCCGCAAGCTTGCCCGCCAAAACCGCAAGCTGGCCTATAGCGACGCGCTGACCGGCGTCGCTAACACTCGCTGTCTGCGTGAGCGCCTGACCGAGGCGCTCGGCAAACCATCGGGCGTGCCGCAAGAGTTTGCGCTGTTCACGATCGATCTCGACAACTTCAAGCTCGTCAATGACCACTTCGATCACTCCACTGGCGACCGGGTGCTGTCCGCCGTCGCTGCCGAACTCTCCGCTGAACTCGACCTCGACGATCTCGTCGCGCGTCGGGGCGGCGATGAGTTCTGCGTACTGGTGATGCGGCCCGGCGAGCGCGATCTCGGCGCGCTCGCCGAACGCTTTCGTGCCGCGATCACACACGCGCGCGAGCGAACGTGTCCGCAGATCACTCCGAGCGGTTGCGTTGCCTATGTGCGTTCACAAGCCGGCGACACGATGGCCGGCGTGCTGCAGCGAGCCGACGATGCGTTGCACGACAGCAAGACTGCTTTCCATGCCGAGAACGGTGAGCGCGACAGCGTCGAGGTTGGGATTTTCACCAACCCGATCGACCTGAAGATGCGTTTCAATTCGCGGCGTAGTTCCTACAGCGATGTCGAGGCGGCCGTTGGCAGCGCATATCGACCGCGCGAATCATCCTGGCGCCGTAGCGCCAAACAGCGTCTCGATGCGCTGGTCAAATGGGCTAGGGGCGTCAACTCCATGTGGCTGCTGTCAGCTGTCTCGTTGGTCCCGCCAGCGCTGACAATCCTCGTCCTGTCGGCCTCCGGCATGCTTGACCCGATGCCGGTCTGGGTGGGAATCGCGGCTGGGCTCGCATTCTTGGTTCAGGCCGCCGTCGGAGTCTTCGCGGCGCATCGCAACTGGCCGATGTCGGTCCTGAACTTCGGCTTCGTCAACGCGATGCTCGTGACGACCGTCCCGATTGCGCTCGCGGGCGAGACTGGCGCTGCGCTGATCGACATGTATCCGGTGCTTGTTCTGTACGGGTTCTACTTCCTCGCCCCGCGCGCCGCCGGCCTCGTCTTGCTCGGTTGCATGACGCTTTACACGGGCTTCGCGATCGGCGGCGATTACAACTACGGATGGTTGCGCG
This sequence comes from Solirubrobacterales bacterium, assembly GCA_049274915.1. GTDB lineage: Bacteria > Actinomycetota > Thermoleophilia > Solirubrobacterales > JACPNS01 > JACPNS01. The sequence continues at coordinate 17,783 of JBASTN010000007.1, read as the reverse complement.
CCGGAATCACCGACATGGTTGTACTGGTCGGCGCATTGCTCGTGACCAAGGTCCGCAGTGTCACCCTGAGCTTCGTCAAGGCGAATCACGTGTTGTCTGAAGTCGACGAACTGACCGGCGTGGCCAATCTGCGTGCGTTGCGCGCGCGGGTTGAAGACATCGTTCACGCGGCTACCACAGAGCGGGTGCCGACGATTGTGACGATCGACCTCGACCGATTTAAGGACGTCAATGATCGACACAGCCACACGATCGGCGACCAAGTGCTCGAATCGGTTGCTCGTGCAATCTCTGAGACCGTGCGCTCCGATGAGCTGGTCGCTCGTCGAGGCGGCGACGAGTTCTTCGTCGTCCTACCCTGTGCCGACGGCAAGCACGTGGACTCGCTTGTGTCGCGCCTCAGTGAGACGATCTCTCACGCTCGCGCACGTATCTGCCCGGACATCGTGTCGACGGCCTCGATCGGCGTCGTCACCTGGAAGCCGGGCGAGAGCCACAAGGAGTTGCTGCAACGCGCCGACCTCGTGCTGCATGACGAAAAGCTCGAAACGCGCAGCCGAGGCTACGACCAACGCGCCACCGCGTAGCCGATAATTGCCTGCTTTGCAGGCAATTGCGCGACCCGTCCGGTCGATCTGAAAGTTTCTTCAATCCGGTAGGCGGGAGCCTCTGGAGTCACTGCGGCCGACGGCCGGTAACGTGGCACGAGAATGAGGATTGACGCATGATTACCGGGTCGTTCATTACTGAATCGTTCAACGACGCCGAGCGCGCGCAGCTACAGCCGTACTTCACGAACACGGATCTCCCGGTGTTCGCGCTCGTGAACCTGCCAGAGACCGCCAAGGGCGCGATGTTCGCGCGCTACTCGCGCTACCAAGGCACGTTGCGACGGATGTTTCTCGATGAGTTTGCCGGCGATTTAAACCCCGGCGCACCCGCCTTCGACACTGCCGAGGGCGAGCGTGCCTCGGCCCTTTATAGCCGCATCTTCCTCGGTTACGGCGACGACTCGGTCGCGCAGCTAGGCGGCGCGCACGTCGCGATGGAGTGGGTTTCGAACGTCCTGACGAAGGTGCTGCAGCGCGGTCGGCTGGCCGCCTACCTCGAGCAGTCGACTCGCTACATCGCCTACGACGCGCCGATGGATGGATTCGGCGGTGGCTATCGCTACCACCGCGATCCCGAGCTCGGCCCGGCCTACGAGGAGACGATGGACTTCCTCTTCTCGACTTACTCGCAGTCGCTGCCGCAGGTGATGGAGTGGGTCGCCACGCAGTACCCACCCGCCGAAGACGAGAACGAGTCCGCACACGCCCGCGCCGTCAAGGCCAAGGCGCTCGACCTGATGCGGGGCTTGCTGCCGGCTGCATCGCTGTCGCACATGGGGATGTTTGCCAGTGGCCAGGCCTACGAGAGCTTGTTGTTGCACCTGGCCGCGTCGCCGTTGCCCGAGGCGCAGCAGTACGGCGAGCTGTTGCTCGCGCAACTGCAGCAAGTGATCCCGAGCTTCGTGCAGCGCGTAGACCGGCCCGACCGCGGCGGACGCTGGATCGATTACCTCGGCCAACTACGTGCCGAAAGCACACGCTGGGCCGACAAGCTCGGTATCGGCGAGGCGCGCGACGAGTCCGACACCGGACCGTACGTGCGGTTGCTGCACAGCGAGGGCGACGAGCGCCGCCTGGCGACATCGCTGCTCTTCGAGGCTGGCGTCGCCGCCGAGCCCGAGATCGGCGATGCCGTCGACCGCCTCGATCAACAGTCTTTGACCGCGCTGCTAGGCGATCTCATCGGTCAGCGTGAGAATCGCCGACACCGCCCGGGTCGCGGCTACGAATCGCTGCGTTACCGCTTCGAGATCGTCTCCGACTACGGCGCCTTTCGCGACTTGCAACGTCACCGCATGCTCACATGCCAGTGGCAGACGCTCAGCCCGAGCCTCGGCGCCGAGGTGCCCGACGAGCTCGACAGCGCCGGCGTCGGCGACGCCTTCCGCACAGCGCTGCAGGCGAGCCACGCCGAGTACGACCGGCTGGTCGACGCCGGCCTCGCAGACCGTGCGCCCTACGCGCTGTGCCTGGCCTACCGCATCCGTTACATCCTTGATCTCAACGCCCGCGAGGCGATGCAGCTGATCGAGCTGCGCTCCGGCCGCGAAGGCCATCCGTCCTACCGTGCAGTCGCGCACGCGATGTGGGATCAGATCCACGCCGTCCATCCCGCCGTTGCCGACGCGATGACTTTCGTCGATCGCGAATCCGAACCGCGACTCGAGCGTCTGATGGCCGAGATCAGCAGCGAACGCAAGGCCCAGGCCGCAGCCGGCTGAGCGACCCACCGTCAACGGCTCGGCCGTTGGGATAAATTCGTCCGACGGGCGTCCGCCCGGGGAACGATGGGAGCCGCAGCGTGGCCGAGCAAGAGCAAGAGCAGTCGCAGTCGCCTGACGTCGAGGCGTTAATGCACACCGAGGAAGTGTTTGCTCCGCCGGCTGACTTTGTCGCGCAGGCAAATCTCAGCGATCCCGCGATCTACGAGCAGGCCGAGGCCGAGCCAGAGGCGTGGTGGGCGAGCTGGGCCGAGAAGCTCGACTGGGCACAACCCTGGGAGCGTGTCCTCGACTGGGACGCGCCGTGGGCCAAGTGGTTCGTCGGCGGCAAGCTCAACATCAGCCACAACTGCCTCGACCGCCACGTCGAAGCGGGCAGAGGCGAGAAGATTGCCTATCACTGGGTCGGTGAGGACGGCGCCACGCGCGACGTCAGCTACGCCGAGCTGCTCGATATGACGCAGCGCTTTGCCAACGTGCTGCGCGACCTGGGCGTCGAAAGCGGCGACGTAGTCGGCATCTACCTGCCGATGGTTCCCGAGACGCCTGCCGCGATGCTCGCCTGCGCGCGGATCGGCGCGATCCACAACGTCGTGTTCGGTGGATTCTCCGCCGAAGCCGTTCGCGAACGCATGGAGACCTCCGGCGCCAAGGTGCTGATCACCGCCGACGCGACACTGCGCCGCGGCGATCCGATGCCGATGAAACAGGCACTCGAAGAGACGCTTGAGGCGCTGCCGCAGCTCAAGCACGTCGTCGTCGTCGACCGCACCGGTGGCAAGGTCGAGACGCCGATGACGCCGCCGCGCGATGTCTGGTGGCACGAGCGGGTGGCGGCCGCGGACCCGGTCTGCGCAGCCGACGCCTTCGACTCAGAACATCCGCTCTTCATTCTCTACACCTCGGGCTCGACCGCCAAACCAAAAGGGATCCAACACACCAGCGGCGGCTACCTCACGGGGGTCTCTGCGACCCACCACTGCGTGTTCGACATCAAGCCGGAGACCGACGTGTTCTGGTGCGCGGCCGACATCGGCTGGGTCACCGGTCATAGCTACATCGTCTACGGCGCATTGGCCAACGGCGCGACCAGCGTGATGTATGAAGGCGCGCCCGACTACCCGCACCAAGGTCGCTTCTGGGAGATCATCGAGAAGTACGGCGTGACAATTCTCTACACCGCACCGACGGCGATCCGTACATTTATGAAATGGGGTCACGAGATCCCTGAGAAATACGACCTCTCGACGCTACGGCTGCTCGGCAGTGTCGGCGAGCCGATCAACCCACGCGCGTGGCTTTGGTACCGCGAAGTAATCGGCGGCGAACGGTGCCCGGTCGTCGACACCTGGTGGCAGACCGAGACCGGCCAGATCATGATCACGCCGCTGCCCGGCATCACCGCGACTAAGCCCGGATCGGCTACACGGACGTTCCCGGGTATCAGCGCGGCCGTCGTGACGCACGACGGCGACATCGTTGAAGAGGGTGGCGGTTTTCTGACGCTGCGTCGACCGTGGCCGGGGATGGCGCGCACGCTCTACGGCGACCCGAATCGCTTTGTCGAGACGTACTGGACTCGCTTCGGTCGCGAGGTCTACGACGTCGGCGACGCCGCCCGCGTAGACGAGGATGGATACTTCTGGATCCTCGGCCGGACCGACGACGTAATCAACGTCTCCGGGCACCGCCTCAGCACGATGGAAGTCGAGTCGGCGCTGGTTTCACACCTCGGCGTCGCCGAGGCCGCCGTGATCGGCCAGTCCGACGAACACACCGGTCAGTCGATCACCGCATTCGTCACGCTCGAGGGAGGCTGGACCAGCAGCGAGCCGCTGACCGCCGAGCTGCGCGAACACGTCGCCGAGAAGATCGGCAAGCTCGCCCGCCCGAAGCGAATCATCTGGTCCGACGATTTGCCCAAAACACGTTCAGGAAAGATCATGCGGCGGTTGCTGCGCGATATCGCAGAGGGTCGCGAGATCGGGGATGTAACGACGTTGCGCGACCCTGCGGTGATGGGGTTGATCGCCGATCGGATGAACATGGGGGACGAAGACTGAGACAAGGCCCGGGCTGATCCGGTGACTTGACACGAGACCGAATCCTGGTTACTCTCGTTGGCTCCACGGCGTGCACGCGTGGTTTGCTCGCTTTTGTTCTTACGGAGAGGGATAACTCTGGTTTCGGTTGATCTAACCGCCCGCGAAGTTGCGTGCTCGAATAGCGGTACCCGTGAGCGCCGACCGGCGGTCCATGCGGCCTTGCTCGCATCCATTGCCGTGCTGCTCACGATGGTTTTTGCCGCGGACTCACGGGCCGCAGACCCGCTTTCGATTAACCAGTCCATCAATCGCGGCGTGACCGCACTTCGCGATGCACAGAATCCGGACGGCGGACTTGGCGGACGACTCGAAACTCGCGACTCTGCCACGACTCTTGAAGCGCTAAACCTGGTGTCGCCAAACGCTGCTCAGGACCAGGACTTACGAGACTTTGTGACTGCAATTACGCCTCACAACGTCGATGATCTGTCACGTCTGCTTGCGTCCTCCTCCTCGGCTACCTGGGCTGCTGCCCTTCTCGCTGAGCAGAATCCGGATGGTGGTTTCGGGCTAACTCACGAGTATGAAACCGACGCTTTGGATACTGCGTTGGCGGCGCGCGGTCTTGCCCTATCCGACCATCGCGCTGCAATGAAGAACGCGATCACGCGACTGCTGAAGTTGGGCCTTCCGAGCGGATCATGGGGGCACGACACCGGCGATATTCCTCTCACTGCCGAAACGGGTCTGGCGCTGATCGCGGCTCGTGAGGTGCTGGGTTCTTCCGCTGCACTTGACCTAAGCATTGTCCGTACGGCATCCTGGTTGACTGCTCAGCAGCAATCAAACGGCTCATGGGGTGATGACGAGTTCGGCGTTCGAACGACTTCGCAGGCACTGACCGTGCTCGCACGTTCGGCCACAGGATCTGTTCAGGTGGAATCAGCGACGGACTGGTTGATTTCAAGTCAGCGCATCGATGGTTCCTGGGGCGGCCCCTACACAACCGCACTAGCGGTTCGCGCGCTTCACGACGCCGGCGCAGCTGTCGAGCGCGCTCGCATTGCGTCATTGCCCGACCCGTCGATCGGAGAGCGCGACATCAGCGTCACGCCCAGCTCCGTCGAAGCCGGCGCGCCGCTTACGGTGACGGCGGTCGTGTCGAACTACGGCTCAGCGGAAGCACGTGGAGTCACTGCAGAGTTTTTCATCGGTGAGCCGACGATCGGTTCTACGCCTGCATCGGTGGTCGACGTACCAGACATCAATCCAGGTCAGCAGATCCCGATCACGGCAACCTTCGACGCTGCGGGCTCGGCAGGCCGAAAACGCGTGTATGTCAATCTGCGACCCGCGCCAAACCAAGACCGGATCGCGTCAAATAACAGCACCTTTGCCAACGTCGCAATACGAGCGAGCGAGAGGACATACGCCGCTGTTCGCGACTGGCCGCGGCCAGGTCACGACATTCAGCGTTCGGGTAAAACGCCGAACAACTTGCACGCAGGGATCGACCCAAACCCGCTTTGGCGAAATCCAGCAAGCGGCGGTGCGATCGCGGCCCAGGGCAAGGTCTATTACGGGTCTGGCGGAACCGTGCACGCGGTCAATCCGACAACCGGGGTTCTCGCATGGTCGGGAGGACCATCCTTCACTGACGCCGAGAAGTACCGCGCGCCAATCTATAACCAGGGCTATATCTACGCCGGCGGCGTTGGCGGTATGTCGATTCTCAGCGCCGAAACAGGTGCCCTCAAGAACGGCATCGGCTCATGGGGAGCGGGAGGCGAGCTCGGAATCTGGTTGGACGTGATTCCAAACGAACGCGGATACGACGCGGTTGTCGTGGCTAATCCTGCCAACGACGGGACTTGCCGCGTCGAAGCGCTGAAGGATCCGACGGGTGGCTTCGGTGGCGAGCTGAATTACATTTGGACGACCACCGCGGCGCAACTGGATCGCCCCTGCCATCCCAAAACCTATTCCTACGCCTCGGACGGCACGCACGCGTTTGGCGCGAGCGGTTCGGGGTATCTGAATGCGTGGGACATCACCACGTTTGAAGGTCCGAACGGAGAGTCCGACACGTTCACCTTTGACGTACGACTTCCCGGAACCACTCGCGTACCGACTGGCCCGATGGTTGATTCACTGGGCCAGGTAATCATCGGCGGCTGGGACGGGACGGTCGCGTCCGACGGAACTCCGACGCATTCCGGCAAAGGCCGAGTGTCGGCGGTCGATCCTCGTACCGGCCAACCGTTTTGGTCATTCGAGACTGACACAAAGATTGACGGCACGCCTGTCGGATTCAGAGATTCGATCATCGTCACTGATCGCTCGGGTTCGGTCTACGCACTCAATGCTGCGACCGGCGCGCTCCAGTGGCGGTGGCAAGCCGCCAATTACACGCCTCCGGCCCCCGAGGCGATGGGACTCGCAGGCCAAACGCTCGCGCTCTCGAGGCACTACCTGTATGTCCCACATCCGGACGGGAGCATTCATACCCTCGACGCACGAAGCGGCGGGCAACTCTCGGAAACGCCTTTCCCCGCGCGCCCCTACGACTTGGCGATCGACGACCACAACAACCTGATCTACGTGCGGACGCTGGATGGTTTCGTTGGTGCCTATCCGACACGCGAACTGCCCGACCAATGCGAGCCAGACCCGGCGAACACCGCGCCCGCGTCGGGCAAGGTGAGGCGAGCATCCGAATTTACCGACGGTTCATCGTTGCCGGGCAGGGCTGTCGAGCCAGCCCACGCGATGTTCGACAACGGTCGATACGTGGCGTTCTCGTTGAACGAAGGTCTCTCTAATGAAGACCGGACAAATCACCTCTATGTCCGCGACCTGGACACTGGTGTTACGACAGAAGAGCCATACAGCGAACAGCTAGCGGACGGATACACGCGCACCGGATCGCGATTCCACTCAGTTTCGACGGATGGTCGCTTCGTGCTTTTCCACAGCGAGGTTTACGTACCGAGTACCGCAAGGATGCACTATCCGCTTTTCATCCGAGATCGGCAGCTCGGTGCCACGACGCCCGTGCTAGTCAACCCGGACGGCTCGCCGAATCTGGGACAGCCTTGGATACGGCCATCCGGACGCTCAGACATCTCCAATGACGGACAGACCGTCGTGTTTACGTCGGACGATGCTTCTCTCGTGGCCGGGGATACCAACGGGGTCGCGGACGTCTTCGCGGTGAACGTGTCGTCTCAACAGGTCAGTCGTGTTTCCGCGGGCCCAGATGGCGAGCAGCTGTCGCAGGGCGGGAGCCTGCCGTCGATTTCCGCGGACGGTCGCTTCGTGGCATATCTATCTGACGGGAATCCAGTCGACCCAACGCAATCGACACCCGGTTCAAACGTATTCGTGTTGGATAGAGCCACCGGGGACACCATTGTCGCCTCGCGAAACCGCGATGGGAGTATCGGTGCGTATGCAAAGCGTCCAGAGATCACTGCCTCCGGAGACTTTGTCACCTTCGAAAGCGAGCACCCGGGGCTACTACCGCTCGGTATCCCGCTAGGCGGAAATGACATCCACATCTTTGAGCGGAGCACGGGTCGGACCGAGATCGCGTCGCTGAATGACGCGGGGTCGCGAGGAACTCACGGATGGTCTGTGTCGCCCGTGGCTTCTGACGATGGCCGCTACGTGGCATTCCAAACCCGCGACATTCTGGCGAAGGGCGACGCGACGTACCCGTTCCTGGATGATGTGGTCGTCCGCGATCGTAATTCCGACCGAACTGCGCTTGTTTCTCAAAACCCTTATGGAGTTTCGACCGGCGGCGAGAGTCAGTTTGCTGCGATCTCCAGTGACGGCAAGCGAATCGCATTCTCGTCCACGGCTGTCGATCTGGAGCCCGGCGACATCAACGGTACGCGCGATGTGTTCGTCTATGCCCGCGATGGTTGGGGCGAAGCACCAAGTACCCCTGGGGATCCCTCTGGGGCCGGTTGCCCACCCGATCCCGACCCGACCGATACGGAATTCAGCGACCTTTCGATCGATGAGAACGACGTGGGATCCGGCCCGCTTGAACAAGGTCAGGCCGGCTCGATCAACGCAACCATTCGCAACCAAGGTGCTGCCGTGTCGGAGGAATCGACCGTCCAGCTGTTCGATGGGGATGAGCGCTCCGGCGCACTTCTGGCCGAGCATCAGCTTGCTGCGATGGCACCGGGCGATGAAACCCAGCTGACGTTCACTTGGGACCCGGTCGCAGCCCCTGGAGTGCACGACCTGACCGTCGTGATCGATCCAAACCGAACCGTTTTCGAATCCCAGCTTGCGAACAACGTCGCGAGCCATGAGGTCGTTGTAGCGGCACCGCAGTTCGCGATGTCGACGGCGACCGGCCAGACGACGTACGGCTCCAACGAGACTTCGCATTTCGTCACGACAATCGAAACGAACTCGATCGTGCCGCGCGACGGGCGACTCGCGGTCGTAATCGCAGACTCGGACGGGGAAGAGATATCCCGATTGCACGACGAGCAGATCTCCGTTAGCCCGGGCCAGCCGTTGAGTGTCGCCAGCTCTTGGGACACACTCGACACAACAGCCGGCAGTTACACGGTCCGCGCGACGATCACTGACGACGCCGGCGAACAACTCGCTAGCTCTGAGACGGTGTTCTCAATCGCGCCGCAACTAGACGCTTCGATCTCGACGTTCACTGACCAACAGATCTACTCGCCCAGCGCGACGGCGACAATCACTTCTGTTGTCTCCAACGACAGCAACAACGCTCCATTGGAGGGGTCGACCGTCGATCTGCTTATCACCGGTCCCGGTGGAGTCATCGTCGACGGCGAGAGCCTGCCCGTCGGAGAAACCGTTCAGGGTGGCGCCGTGGCTTCGACAAAGGTGTTGCCGCTGCAAGGCCTCACGCCCGGCGAGTACGAGGTTCAGACGGTCCTGCGTGCTTCCGGCGGCTCACAGCTAGACACCGCTTCGACCGAGTTCACGATCGAGTCATCGTCGGAATCCGGCGCAAACGTCTCCGGCACGATCACCGCATCGTCGACGGATCCGATACGCCTCTCTACTCAAACATTCAGTTACGCGATAACCAACGCTGGCAACGCCGACATAGCGAGTGCGACGGTAGTCGCGAGAATCGCTGATCTGACTACTGGTGACGAGGTTCGAGTCCTCGAGATAACCCGCGACGTCACTCGTGTTGCCCCGACCACCGGATCCCTGAGCACCGTCATGGACATGCCAGAGGATCGCGACTACCAAGTTGGCCTCTACCTGCGACTTGCAAACGGAGTTGAACGACCACTTGCTCGCACGATCGTTCGTGTACGTCCGAATCCGTTCACTGCCGGGTCGACGCTCAGCACGTCATCGGTGAACCGAGTCCTTGTATGGGCGTGCGATCCGCGCGACGAAGCAGCGGCACGAGCGGCCCTGGGCGACACCTTTGTGAGGGTTGTCCCGAACCTTCGAAGTTCGCGTTACACCGGCCGCATCGGTTGTACCTTCTTCAACCACGAAGAAGAAGCCGAGTTCATGCGCGAACTGCGCAGCGGAAGCTACAACCAGTTCTGGCTGCTCGGCGCGCACCATCCGTTCCATCACGATCACGCAGACGAGCTCGCCGCACGAGTGCTCCAGGGCGACAGTTTTCTGTTGGCCGGCGGCGACCCCGTGCTCGATCTGTTCAGGCACTCGGGTAACGAGTCGCCGATTGGTGCCCAGCTCGCGGGAATTCTGCCTCACGGCACTCATACGATGAAGTTCGCGGCGAACTCTGCCTTCGCCGGGCTCGACACCGCCGTTACCGGAAACCCGATCCGCGTCACCACTACCCGGGCGACCGCAATCGCCACCACGGCATATTCCTGGCTGTTCTTCAACAAGCTCGGAATTACCGGCACGACGAATCAGTTCGGCAGTGGCCGGGCGATCTTCCTGGGATCGTCGCCGAAGTCGTTTGCGAGCGCCCCTGCGGCCGCAGAAGTTCTCGCCAAGGCTGCAGAAACCTTGGCACCGAGTGCTGGTCCCGCTCGGGCCGGCGGAGTTGCGACCCTCGAATCATTCGTAGAAGGGACGGCTCCCGGAACTCCTCTGGAGATTCGCAGCCAGTTCCCGACAGGCGCGTCCATCTTGCGGTCACCATCGGACTCGACTTTCGCAGGCGGACTGCTCACTGTGCCGTTCCCCACGACTGGCACTGAGCGCAGGTCGCGCCAATCGCTAGTGAAGCTGCCTGTCGATTCGGCGTCCATCACGATCCAATCAGAGGTCTTCTATCGCGTTCCGTCGGGCAACTCGATGCAGCCGTTCGGTAGCCCGTTCAACTCGTCAATCACGATCACCGAAAACAAGGCCGACGCGAAGGCCGACGCATCGTCGGCACTCAACAACATCGGCAGCGTCGGATTCCTCGACGGGCTTGCACTCGCAAAGATCAAGAACGATGTAGCCGCGTCTACCCAGCCAGCAGGCAGCTCGTCTATCACCTTGAGCCGTTTGAGGGCGCTAGTTGATGACCTCGGAATCATCGAGCGCAACAGCTGGACGAACAAGGAGCCGGCGCGACAAGCGGTCGCTCGTCTGATCACTTACCTGCAATACGACTATTACCTCGCGACGGGAGGAGGATGACATGACCAGTCACGGATCACGCGAACCCCGGCTTTTCTGGGAGGACTTTCGTCGCTTCTATCCGCTGAAAGTTTTCGCGCTAGCGGTGATCATCGCCTTGACGGCGACATCTTGTGGTCGAGAGGCGAGCCTCAGCGTGGCTATGGACGACCTGAACTACGACTCGTCGGCCGCAAAAGCGCCGCCGCTAGCGAAGCCGGCCCAGAAATTGCATGCGGCGGTCGTAGAGCTCACGGGGCTGTTCGAGGACCAGACGCGTAAGGACCTGACGACTGGTCAGGCTGAGCTTGCGCGCAAGGCAAGAGAAACCGTTTTGATCGAACTGGCGGCGGTCGAGGAGCAGTTCTCAGCTGACGGTGCCAAGCTCGGGGATCTCGATGCGAAGAACGCACTTAAGCGCCTCGCTGCCATTCAGTCCAGAACTGCCGAGATCAAAGCAGATCTCGACGGCGCTCTTTCTGCAGTTCCCACGTCCGGCCAGAAGTCCGCTGCAGCTCGCACGGCGATTGAGCATTTGACTGCGCTCTCGCCCGAGCCACCGTCGCAGCCGATCTCTTCCGACCTGTCGTTCGGCATTAGGAATGCCGAGCCACGCAATGTCAGTCTTTCTGCCGGTATCACGCCCGCCTACCAGGCACCGTCGCCTGATGCCGAGCCGTCCAGCCTGCCGCGCGAGCCCGAGTCTGCTGACCTTGAGGAGACCGACGAGACGAAAATCTCGCCTGCGATTGAGCAGCTCGCGGCCGAACTCGATCACGACGCCGTACGGATCTACGAGTTTGTCCGGAACAGAATTGAGTTTGAGCCGTACTATGGGATTCGTAAAGGGGCCGATCAGACTCTCGCCGAGGAGGCAGGCAGTGATGCGGACCAGGCATCTCTGCTTGTCGCACTTTTGCGTGAATCAGGGATTCCTTCGCGGTTTGTGAAGGGTGTTGTTGAACTACCGGCCGCGAAGGCGGCTAACTGGCTCGGAGTTGACGTAAGTTCCGGAGAAGAGCTGAACGCAGTCCCTGAGATCCTCTGGTCGGGGGGGATTTCCACGACTCCTGTTCGTGCGAACGGGCAGCTGACAAAGGTGCGTTTCGCTCACTATTGGGTTGAAGCGAGCGTTCCAGTAGATGCCTATCGAGGCGTTGACGAGGCGGTCGGCGGGAAGAGGTGGTTGGCTCTTGACCCATCGATTGTCGAGCGCGAACTGACCCCCCCGGTTCGTTTGGGTTCGGGGACCAACGAGGTGTTACTTGCCGCTTGGCTTCAGAACCTCGCAGAAGGGTCATCCCGCAGCGACGCCGCAAGTTCAGTCCTTCCAACCAGCTCCACGATGGACGCGCCGACAGAAGCTCTGATGGAAGGTGCGTACGATGAGTTGGCCGAAGCAATTGACGATGACGAAATCCAGCCGTCAGAGGTAATCGGTGACAGCAGTATTCGTCAGACGAGCGCAGGGCTCCTCCCCGTGAGCACCGTGGGTCGGCTCGTGCGTACCGACGCGGAATACCGTGACGTTCCACTCTCCGACTCAGCTCGAATTCGGATTGCTGTCTCGGGATCAACCACGGCTTCGTTGAACCCGCCAGTGGAATCCGATCTAGAAGGCGGCTTCGAAAGCACTTTCACCACGGTTGAACTTGCCAATAAACGGGTGACGATCCGCTACGCGCCAGCAAGCGCTTCAGATGCCGAAATCATTGATTCATTCGGCGGCGTTTTTAACATGCCCAGCTACGCGGGATCGATGGTGCCGTCCCTAGTTGTTGACGGAAGGGTTGTTGCTAAGGGCGAATCGCCCGCTCAGGCTGGTTTCACGCAGGGCGTGACCGTCGACTATTGGTCTCCTGGCTTCGCAAGGGCGTCCGACGCGAACCTTCTGGTGGTCGGTTCGGTCAATTCCTTTGTCTACGACTTTGGCGCGTCGTCCCCGACGCAGCTTGAGGAACGTGCGGAAGCACTCCGATCGGTCGCACCCACCATAAGCCAATCAAACGTGATGAACGAGGATGCGGTGGGCGAAGCAATGGCGCAGATTGGTGCTTCGTACTTTGTTCGCAACAACGCTTTTAACTCGGTTGGCTCGAAGTACATGGCCGTTCATTCACAACGCCAACTCTCTGGAGCGATGGTGGGAACGAATATCGACTCTTCGTATGTGGGCGGCTTTCCCGTTATATCGAGCCTCGGCGGGCTCTTTATCGATGTAGACGAGGACTCGCAAAGCGTTGTTTCGAAGACTGGGAATGATCAGGAACTCGCGCAATTCGTGCGCGACTCCGGCATGAACGCATCCGCGAGTGAGGCCCAGGTTTTCAAAAACGCGTTCGGCAACGCCTCTATATCCACGGCGACTGTTATGAATCGTGCCTTCGCGGAAGGGGTTCCGATTTACAACCTCGACGCCGAGAACATTGATGAGTTCGTTGGTGCACTCGACGTCTCGCCTGCCGTCAGAACCGAAGTCGAGTCCGCAGCATCAGAAGCGGGCACGTCGATATTGATTCCGGCACGAGAAATACAACTAGCCGGGTGGACTGGATCTGGATATGTGATCACTCGAGGTTCAGCAGCGGCCTACAGGATCTCTGGTGGACTATCGGGTGGCTTGAACACGTCTGTGACCAGCACGCCCCAGTTGGCAGATTCGATTGGCGGCATGGCAGACGGCGCGCTGAAAGTCGCTGATTTCGTTAAAGATTTCGCCGAGTATCTGTTCGCGATACCCGGAGCCGAAGAAATAGCCGATTGCGCCTCGCTGCCAAGGGACGCCATTCGTGCTGCAACCGCTGGCATCCTTTTGCACAGGATTATGGCCACGTTGCCGATCGTGTACCAGACGATGGTCGGTGGAGCGGTCGTTGCCAGCATTTCGCCGCTGGGTCTCGCACTTGCTCTTGCGGCGGCGACGTACCTTTTCTTCACTCTCTACAAACTGGCTATTGCAATTCATGAATGTGCTGGCAGTGACGATACTGAAGAACCGTTGCCATGAACCGAATGCTCGAATCACTCCAAACTCCCTCCCGGGTCCGATCCGTGATCCGAACGATCGCAACAGTTGCACTTGTCGCAACCATCGCCGTAGCAGGCGAAATTCTGTCGATCGCAGCGATCGCGCTGCTTGTCTTGGAGTTGTACGGGGCCCTTCTTGAGCGCAAGATTGGTCCGAACGAAACCTGGGTGAATGGTGCCTCGATTCTCGCCGATCGACCAGTTGCCTTGACGGAGGCACGCCGAAACTCGATCACACTTGACGCGATTGAGCCGGGGGCGAGAGCGGTTCTTAAGCTCCGCACAAAGGTTTCGCTCGCAACTGCGGTTGTGATTCTCGCGTTGCTCACGGCTATGTTCATCGCGGCTGACATTGTGCGGTATTGAGCAGTGGAAATGCGCGATCTAAGTTCGCCGCAGGCCCAGGCTGAGCAATGGCAAAGCCGGTCGTCCTAACCGCCGTACTGGACTCGCTTCGGCTACTTCTGGATCCTCGGCCGCACCGACGACGTGATCAATGTTTCTGGGCACCGCCTCAGCACGATGGAGGTCGAGTCGGCCCTGGTTTCACATCTCGGTGTCGCCGAGGCGGCGGTGATTGGCCAGTCCGACGAACACACCGGTCAGTCGATCACCGCGTTTGTCACGCTCGAAGGAGGCTGGACCAGTAGCGAGCCGCTAACCGCTGAGCTTCGCGAACACGTCGCCGAGAAGATCGGCAGGCTGGCTCGACCGAAGCGAATCATCTGGTCCGACGACCTGCCCAAGACACGCTCCGGCAAGATCATGCGGCGGTTGCTTCGTGACATTGCAGAGGGGCGCGAGATCGGGGATGTAACGACGCTGCGCGACCCTGCGGTGATGGGGTTGATCGCGGAGCGTATGAGTATTGGGGATGAGGATTGATCGAAGGCCCGGGCTACTCGGAGTTAGTTGCTTTGGGGAAGTCGGGTGGATCTTCTGGGTCGACCTTGCCGTCGTCTGCCGTGCCATCTGCCGCCGGGCGGCCGGGCCGCGGCGCTTCGACGGGGTGACCCGCAGCCCACGCCGGCGGGCGACGCTCAAGCGGCGCGAGGAAGGTCATTCCTAGCGCGCCAAGCCAAAACACCTGCAGAACCGATGCCGGCAACGGCGCAAACATTGTCGCTACGGCGATCACGATGCCGATGATTCCGAAGAAGCGCGTGACCAAACCGATGCGCTGGCTGTTCATCGCGACCAGTAGGAAGGCGAATGCGAGGCCGACCGTGCCAGCGAGCACCATGCCGGTCACGATGCCGAGCGCCGACGTGTTCATCAGGTCCTCGGCATGCTTGACCGTCTGGACCGGGTCGTTGAAGAAGTCCTTCGCGGCGGAAACTCGCAGCAGGGTGTAGAGCGGAGTCGACAGCGCCAGTAGCAGCGGTCCGGCCAGCGAGAAGATCACGACCATCGACTGCACACTCGTCCTGCGTGATCGCACGGCGACGGCCATGTGCAACAGCACAGGCGCCATGCAGGCCACGGCGATCGACGCAAGGACGGTGTAAAGAATGAAGCCGTTGCGGTGTGCGTGCAGATGCAGTAGTGCTTCGGCGTCGTCGAGCTTGGTTTTAGTCGTCAGTTCGCTGGCGCGAACAGCGAACGCGCCGATCGTTGTAAGCGACGCGACGAACGCAAAAATCGCGGCGATCTTGCCGCGAGAGGTCTCGGCGGCAATCTCCTCCGGAGACATCTGGCGGTCGATCACCTCGCGGCGGGCGCCGAATCCGGTCGCTGGGCGTCCATCTGTTTTGTCGTCTGGCACGCGCCGATCCTATCCACAGCTCGACGGCGCTCCAAACGCTCGCCCGCGCGCTGCCATATGCTGGCGCGCATGAACGATTACGCCGTAGCCGTCGTCGGCCGCGATCAACCGGGTATCGCCGCCGCAATCACCCAAGCCCTGCACAACGCCGGCGCCAACATCGAGGACTCGCGAATGACGATCCTCGGCGGGCAGTTCGCGATCATGATGCTGATTTCGCTCGCCTCCGACGCCGATGTCGAAGCGTTGCGCGGCGACCTCGAGTCAGTCCGCAGCTCGATGAATCTTGAGGCTGCGGTGCTGAGCGAGATCGAGGAGACCGGCGCCGCCGTGATCCCCGAACCGACTCACGTACTCACGGTCTACGGAGCCGATCACCCCGGCATCGTCAGCGCTGTCTGCGCCGCCCTCGCCGCTCAATCGGTCAACATCGACGACCTCGCAACTCGCGTGGTAGGTGCCGAGGACGCACTGGTCTACACAATGATCTGCGAATTGACGCTGCCCGAAGGGCTTAACCCCGATGTGCTGACCGCCGATCTCGTCCGCGTCGGCGAAGCCCAGGGCGTCGAGGTCGTGCTCCGCGAGCTCGACCGGGACTTCCTCTAGCGAGGATCGCCGATGGCGGTCCGCAAGGTTCTGCTTTATCCAGACCCCGTGCTCAAGCGGGTCTGCGCCCCTGCGCCGTTCGGCGACGAGCTCGACCGTGTGATCGAAGACCTGACCGACACGATGCGTGACAGCCCCGGTTGTGTCGGGATCGCGGCGCCGCAGATCGGCTACGAGTACCGCGTCGCCGTGATTGACCTGACCGGCCACCGCAAGGCGCCCGAGAATGTCCACGGGTTTCTAGCGCTGGTGGACCCCGAGATCACCGGGGGCGAGGGCAGCGAGGTCGTACGCGAAGGGTGCCTATCGATTCCGCAGTTGACCGCCAACGTCCGTCGTAAGGCGACCGCGAGCGTGCGCACCCGTGACGGCGAGTTCGAGTTCGAAGGATTCGAGGCGCGCTGTGTGCTGCACGAACTCGACCATCTCGACGGCCTGCTGTTTCTCGACCGCGTCGATTCACTGACGCGCGACGTCTTCCCGCGGAAAACCGGGTCGTCGAAACCGCGGTGACGCGGATCGCTGGCAGAGTCACCTCGCGCGCGTTGCAGGGGTCGCCCCTGCAACGAAATCGCCGTAGCTAAGCGGTCGGGCTACTTCCCGACCGGCCAGAAGCGGTCGAGGACCTTCAGGGTTATGCCCGTCGGGGAGTGGGTTGCGCTGATCGCGCCGATGCGGTTGATCGCCTTCGGGATCACGACGCGCTTGCGCTTGAACATGCCGTCGAGGCCGTCGCGGGCGCAGTCTTCTGCGGACTGCCAGAAAACGCCGGGCGAGCTCTTCTCCATCGCGGCCTGACGGTCGCCGAAGAACTCTGTGCGGGTCGGACCGGGGCAGAGCACGGTGGTGCTGACCCCGGTGTCTTTGAGATCCTGTCCGATCCCCTCAGAGAACGCGATTACAAATGCCTTCGTCGCGGCGTAGGTCGCTTGACGCGGCATCGGCTGAAAGCCTGCCGTCGACGCGACGTTGAGGACTGCGCCGTTGCCACGTTCGACCATCGCTGGCAGCACAGCGTGCGTCAGCGCCGTCAAAGCGTTGACGTTGAGTTCGATCTGCGAAAGCTCGAACTCCGCCGGGTTCTCGTGGAACTTGCCGTCGGCACCGCGACCCGCGTTGTTGATCAAGATGTCAACGCGCTCGCCGCGGCCGGCGATGTCGGCCAGCAGCTTCTCGCGCTGCGCGGCGTCGGTGATGTCGCACTCGGCGGCGATCGCCTTGACGCCGTGGTCGCGCTCGATCTCGGCCGCGAGATCGGTCAGCCGATCGACTCGGCGGGCCGCCAGCGTGACGTTGTAGCCGCGCTCGGCCATTTGCCGGGCGAACTCGGCTCCGATCCCCGACGACGCGCCGGTGATCAAGCAGGTTCCTTTGGAGTCTGGAAGCGGGA
>JBASTN010000006.1:0-11303 GCA_049274915.1 Solirubrobacterales bacterium | reverse complement strand
GAACGCAAGCTAGACCCGGTCGCCCTGCGCGAGGTTCTGCGCGAGCACGATCTCCGCGAGCCGTTGCGACGAGTTGAGCGAATGTTTCAACAGGCCGAGTACGCCGAGATCGAGGCCGACCTGAAGGAGTTCGACGCGAAGGCCGAGGCCAACGGCACTGGTCCGGTCAAAAAGGCGGGGTTCGAACTGATCGTCAAGAAGGCGACACTCGAGGAACTGCGAAAGATCAAGTCGAAAGAGATCACGCTCCTCCTGCGCCCGGTCGCCGCTGGGCTTGACGGGCCGGCGGACTCGCTGCTCGCCGACGCCGCCAACCAGGCGGCCGGCGACGAAACACGCTTCGCAGTGATCGATGGTGACGGGTCGGTACTGGTCGGCATGGCGCCCTCGATCGGCGAGATCGCCGAGGTGCTTGGCGACACCCTGGTCGTATCTCACCACCTCAAAGAACAGCTCGACGGCAGCGACTGCCCGGTGCCGAAGCTTGCTCACGACACCCGTATCGCCGGATACCTGATCGATTCAGCGCGCAGGCAGTTCGAGATTCGCGAGATGTTGATCGAGCTCGGTGGCGTCCCAGCGACGGCCGAGGAAGCCGCGATCGATCTGTCGTTACGAGATCTCGCGATCGACGCGCGGGCAGTTGCCGATATCGCCGAGATTCAACGACCGGAGATCAAGAAGCTCGGTTTGACGGAAATCTTTGAGACGGTCGAACTGCCACTCGTGTCTGTGCTTGTCGAGATCGAACGCAATGGAATGAAGTTGGATACCGAAGCGCTGACCGAGGCATCGAAAGACTTTGCGGGGGAGGTTGTGCAGTTAGAGACCGAGATCTACGACCTGGCGGGAGAGAAGTTCACGATCGGGTCGCCAAAGCAGCTTGCCCCGATCCTTTTTGAGAAGCTCGAGCTCTCGCGCGGACGCAAAGGTAAGACCGGATACTCGACCGACGCTCGCGTGCTCGCGTCACTGCGCGACGAACACCCGATCATCGAGAAGATCGAGCGCTGGCGCGAGATCACGAAGCTCAAATCGACCTACGTCGACGCGCTGCCGAAAATGGTTTCGCCGAAAGATGGCCGGATCCACACCACTCTCGACCAAACCCGCGCGGCCACCGGTCGACTCAGCTCGATCAACCCGAACATGCAGAACATTCCCGTGCGCACTCCGCTCGGCGGCACAATTCGCGAGTGCTTTGTCGCCGAGAAAGGCTCCATTCTCACCAGCGCCGACTACTCCCAGGTCGAGTTGCGCGTTTTGGCTCAAGTCGCCAACGATCAGACCCTGCGAGACATCTTCAAGCGCGGCGAAGACGTTCATACCGAGACCGCTGCGGCGATCTTCGGCATCGACCCTGCCGACGTGGATCACGCCACGCGAGACCGCGCCAAAGCTGTCAACTTCGGGATCATCTACGGGCTAGGCGCATTCGGATTGAGCGATCGTCTGAAGATTCCGCGGGACGAGGCCGCCGAGTTCATCAAGCGCTATCTCGAGCGGTTCGAGGGTGTGCGTGAGTTCATGGACGCGACTGTCGTGCAGGCCAAGAAGGACGGCTTCGTGACAACACTGCTCGGTCGCCGCCGCGCGATTCCGGAGATCAACTCGAGTCAGTTCCAAACTCGCGCGTTGGGCGAACGGCTCGCGATCAACACCGTGGTCCAGGGAACTGCCGCCGACATCATCAAGATTGCGATGATCAAAGTCAGCGCCGCCCTGGCGGAGGCAGACGTGCAGACCAAGCTTGTCATGCAGATCCACGACGAACTGCTCTTCGAGGGCCCGACGGCCGAGGCCGATCAGATCGCTGAGCTCGCCCGCCGCGAAATGGCTGACGCCTACCCGCTCGACCCGCCGCTCGGCGTCAGCGTCGGCAGCGGCCCCAACTGGTTAGCCGCAAAGTGATCGCGAGTGGGGGAGCGGCGAATGGATAAAGGCCTCGCCGTACTCCTGACCGCCGCGATGGGCGGCCTGATCGCGGCGCAGGCGCCGATCAACGGCAGGCTAGGTGAGGACATCGGGAAGTTCCCCGCGGCAGCGGTCTCGTTTATCGGTGGAACGATTCTGCTGACTCTGATTGTTCTGATTGCCGGCGAGGGATTCGGCAAGATCTCCGACTCGTCGCTGCCTTGGTACTACTTCGTCGGCGGGCTGCTGGGCGCGGCCTACATCTCGACCGTGATCTTCACGGTCGGCACGCTGGGCGCCGGCGGGATTGTCGGCGCGACGATCGCCGGACAGTTGGTCGCCTCAGTTCTGCTCGACCGCTTTGGTGCATTCGGGGTCCAGGAGCATCCGCTGACTGCAAGCCGCTTAATCGGCGTCGCGCTGCTGGCGGCCGGTACGTATTTGATCGTCGCGGACTAGTCGCGGTGTAGTGGTAGCGACTGATCTCCGCCGGGTTCGCCAGGCGTCTCAGCGTTTTGCTCGGAGTCGAGCGGATTCGCGTCTGGCTGCAAAATTCGAGATTGCGCTCCCAGGTGAGTAATGGATGCGTCGGCGTTTAACGCTGATGTGGAGTTGCTTGTGACCGACTCCGTCGAGGAAACCGGCATCGCGACCGCATCGGCATTGACGGATTCAGCGTCGAGAGCCGAAGGCTCGTCCGGGTAGGAGGGTGGTGGTGTTTGCCAGGCCTTGAGGTCCTGTACGAGGTCGCGATAGAAAATGACGAGTTGACGCCGCGTTTCTCGCGAAAACGATCCAGCGTCAATTCCTCTTTTGAGGCCCATTTTTCGCGCCAGGGCTAGATCAAAGAATCGCGGATCTCGTTTCGTGTCATTCGGAAATAGCAGCGGCGCTGAGTCTTCTCGTGCGCGCACGAGCATTTCGGAGGTGGTCTCTCGGGTGTTCGCAAACCTGGCGTCGATACGCAGATCCGTAGGCGCATTCTTGAGCTGGCGGAGTATCCAGTTGATTTTGGTCTGGGCGCGACCGGTGGTCGGGGCTTTGACGCTGATCGAGGTCTCGACAACCTTTGCTCGCAGATCCACTGTGATCTGAATCGGGGCAATCGCATCCGGAACCTTGATGCTTCCGGACAGCGATCCGGTCGCCGTCATCTCTTTTACGTAAGCCGCATATCGCTCTTCCGGCGTCGATTTGCGATCGCGAACTGGAGAAACCTCACGACCCAAGTCTTGGGTCAAGCTCAACGCCAGGTAGTCGAGGAATTGATCCCAACGGTGAGCCACGTCGCTGGCGCCCTTGTCAGATGCTCTCAGGGTTCGTTGGGCGGCGGCATCTCGGACGGACACCCAGTTATCGCCCATCCCCTGAAATCCGCTTGCCCCGGAACGGTCATTGTCGAGATACGCGATGAGTTCGCCCAGAATCCATGCTTGATCCGGATCAGAGACGCCCTTGTGTCGGAACTGGACGATCGCGGCGGTCAGTATTCGCCACCACGAGATGTGAAGAAGATTGACCGACTTCAGTTTGCGTTTATCAACTACAACTGCATGGTCTGTGCGCTTAGCTGTGATCTGGTTCGAGATCGTGAGGACGGCATCGAATCCGTTGTCGCGCGCCAGATCCAAGTACTTCGAAACTTGGTCGGACTGGAGTTTTGCGGTGCCGGTCTTGACTTCAACTAGTGCGCACCACTTGTTCTTTCCTCGCTCGCAGATAATCGCGCCATCGGGAATGCAGCGCTTACCGCTCGATTCTTTAAGCTGGATTTCGGTAAACGTGGAGATGCGTCCCTTTGGTCCGCCGATCGACGACACGATCTCCTGACCGAACTCAGGTACGGCCATCATCACCGCTAGAAGGGCGGAGGTGCCGCGTCGTTCACGCTCTTCTTCGCCTCGAAGTCCGATGGTCGATAGCAGTCGCGCAGGCTGCCACGCGTCCTCATATGTTTTGATGACTTGCCCCATTGGCGCAGAGTATCTCCGAAAATCGGTATCGATGATTTCCGGTGTGCCCGATCTCGTACAACGCTCCTGGGATATGTCCAGCTTCGGACGGGGTGCGCGGCCAATTAGTGGGCGCCGGCCACTCCGAGGATCTGGAACCCGGTGCCAGGATCGTTCATCTCGGAGCCGCACATCAGCGCGAAGTCCATCGCCGACATCAATACTTGGCCTGGGCCATTCAGGACGCCCGCGGGCGCTAGGTCGAGTGTGTGACTGTTGTAGTACCCGACCAATCCATGGGCCTCGATCATTTCGCGCGCTCTGGGTCTTGATTTCGCCGTCAGCAACAGTCCAGCGGCCGTATATGTAAGCCTCGCCCGTCTGCCCAGAATTCCGCGGCGGGTGAGCACCTGAATCTGATGTGGCCGCCGCATCAGAATCGCCAGGTTAGGGCGGATGGCCCCGGAGGTGAACGTGGGAAATGCAGCGGTGCTCCCCGACGTCAGGTAGCCGATCGGTTCTTCTATTGGGGCGGGTGAGATCGAATCGAACACAGGAAGTTCCGGCATGAGCCAATGTTCGGTGGGCACGGCGACAGCGAGAATGTCAACGAGCGGGATCCGAAGTGGCCGCGCCAGCGCGTGCGGATCGAACACAGTCAGCGCGTCGGTTCCGATCTCGATGCGCGCACCGCGCGCAAGAGTGTCGCGTACGTAAACCCAGGCGATCCACCAGCACCAGCAGCCAACTCCGCCCACAATGGCGACGACCACCGCGCCGACGATTGCTTCGCCGCTGTCGACGACCGCGATAGTGGCGACGGCAGAGATCATTAGTCCGCTTCCCGCGAATACGAGAAATGCCGCCACGATCACGTGCATGACCACGCGCCCGGTGGAGGACCCGAGTCGAATCGTGTTTTCATGCATTGCCACCTCACTGTGATCGGCCACCGGCCGTTCGGCATGAGGGATGGCAACGGCGCTGCCGCCCGAAAACTCTCACAACGGGCCAAACACCTCCCAAGAATTTTGTACATCGTGAGCAGATGGCGCCTGTCGCCCGGGGGTAGCTTGCGTCTCCATGAGTTCCCCGTCGACACGACTGCATACAGATCTGTATACAAAGCGCGGAAACTCGCTTGCAGAGCGGGTTTATCAGGAGTTGCGTGCGGCGCTGCTCTTGGGGAAGTTTCCATATGGCGAGCGTTTGATCGAGGAACAGCTCGCCGAGCGATTTGCCTGTAGTCGCACTCCAGTGCGCGAGGCGTTGCACCGTTTGCAGTCCGACGGTCACGTGGTGCGCCATCCGATGGGCGGAATCACGCCGCAGCCGCCACAAGCCAGCACGATCCGCGAGCTCTACGAAATTCGCGTCGTGATCGAGGATCTTGTAGTGCGTCGTGCATCAACCGCCGGTGATGTAGAGAAGCTTGCCGATTTGCGCGAGCTATGGAGCGATCTGCGCGGCGAGTACAAGACCGCGCCCGCGAAGCTCGAGACTCCGGACTTCGTTTACGCGGACGAGAACTTCCATGAAAGTCTCGCCGCCGCGTCGGGCAGTCAGCCCGCCGGGCGATACCTGCGCGACATCAACGAGCGCATTCGGATTCTGCGCGTGCACGACTTCACGACCGGCGATCGCATCAAGACGACGATCGACGAGCACATCGAGATCATCGATGCGATCAGCACCCGTGAGACCGATGCGGCGGCGGCGCTGATGCGCGTGCACATCGACCGCAGTGCTCGGGTCGTGGAACAAAGAGTCGGCGCGATGCTCGCGCGCATGTTCGATGTCGAGGAGGTGGACCAATGAGCGTGGGACTTGTCGCCGCTCCAACCGCCCCGTCAACCGAGGCCGAGGCCGCGACGATCGAGGTGCGCGAGTTGACCAAGCGCTTCGGCTCGCTGGTCGCCAATGACTCGGTCGACCTACAGTTGTTCCCCGGCGAAGTTCATGCGATTCTCGGCGAAAACGGCGCCGGCAAATCAACGCTGGCGAAGTCGCTCTACGGCGTGAACGTGCCCGACGAGGGCGAGGTACGCGTCGAAGGCGAAGTAGTAGCGATCGATTCTCCGGGCAAGGCGCGCGCGGCGGGCATCGGTCTCGTCTTTCAGGACTTCCGGCTGATCCCGGCTCTCAGCGTGACCGAGAACGTCGCCTTGGCACTGCCGGAACTGGACTTCGTGATTGATCAGAAGAAGATCGCCGGCGAGCTAACCGAGCTGGCAGCGAAGTACGGCATGACTGTCGACCCGAGTCGCACGATCGACGAGCTCTCGATGAGCGAGCGCCAGCAGGCCGAGATCCTCAAGGTGCTGATGTGCGGCGCGAAGGTTCTGATTCTTGACGAGCCGACCAGCCTGCTCGCTCCGCAAGAGGTCGAAGGGCTGATGAACGTGATTCGAGATCTGCGTGATCAGGGGATGGCGCTGGCGATCATCACGCACAAGATTCCCGACGTGCGGGCGGTCTGCGACCGCGTCACTGTTCTGCGCCAGGGGAAGGTCGTCATGCAGTCCGACGATCTCCCGTCGATGTCCGACGCTGAACTGATTGAGGCGGTCGTCGGACAGAGCGTCCCAGAGATGCCCGATCGTCCGAGGGTTGTCGCGCACGTTGACGGCCCGGCACTGATGCTCGAGCACATCACGGTGCACGGCGACAATGGCCTGCCAGCGATCGACGAACTCAGTCTCGTCGCCGAGCGTGGCGAAGTGATCGGCATTGCCGGTGTTTCTGGCGGCGGCCAGCGAGAACTGGCCGAGGCGATGATCGGACTGCGAACCGTCGTCAACGGCCGCATCGCAGTCAGTGGCGCCTACATCGAGAACAAGCACGTCACTGAGGCGATCTCCGAGGGGGTCGCTTGCATGGCCGAGGATCCGATCACGATGGAGGTCGTCCCGGGGCTGAATATCGCTGAACACATGGCGATCGGCGGGATCGATCCGCCGAAGACCCGCATCGGCTATCACTGGCGCAGCGTTCACGAGCAGACCGCGGCGCTGCCGTCGGCGCAGGCGATCGGCCTGGCCGAGCCGTCGCGCCGCGTCGATTCGCTCTCCGGCGGCAACATCCAGCGGTTGATGATCGTCCGAGCACTCGCTCGCGATCCCGGGGTGGTTGTCGCGTGTTATCCGACCCGTGGGCTTGACCTATTAAGCGTGCGAACGACGCACGAACTGCTCTTCGCCCGTGCAAAGCAGGGGGCGGCGGTGCTTTTCGTTTCCGAGGACCTCGATGAACTATTTGCGGTCTCCGATCGGATCGCTGTCTTGCACGGCGGCCAACTCGCCGGCGACCTCAAGCCGGCCGAGACGACTCGCGGCGAAGTCGGCGCGATGATGCTCGGAAGGGACCACGCATGACACCCCCCGAACTGGCCTTCCCGGGCCCCGGCGCGCCCGGCAACGCGCCCAGCACCAGGCGGTCACTCGACCCGCGCTCCTATATGCCGCAAAACAAGTGGTTCAAGGTCGCGGCCCCGATCGCATTGCCGCTGCTGATCTGGCTGTTTCTCCCGGTCTTTGGGATTTCGCAACCGGACGTACTGGTCCGCGCGACGCCCTTCATCCTCACCGCGCTTGCGGTGGCACTGCCGGCGCGGGCCGGTCTGATCAACGTCGGTGGTGAGGGCCAGCTGTTGATCGGCGCCGCAGCCGCAGGTGGCTTTGCGTTTGTCGTCGAGGACGCGCTGCCGATGGTCGTGATGCTGCCGGCAATTGTCGCCGTCGGCGCGCTCGGCGGGCTGCTGTGGTCGGGCATCGCCGCAGTTCTGAAGAACTTCTTCAATGTCAACGAGACGATCTCGACGTTACTGCTCAATTACGTTGCGGCTTTGTTGCTTGGATTTCTCGTCAACGACGCGCTTAAAGATCCAGAGTCGTTCGGATTCGCGATCGCTCCGGAAGTAAGCGACTCGGCACGGTTGCCGCACTTCGGTGACAGCCAAGTTCACGTCGGGCTGTTGATCGCGATCGCGATGACATTCGTGATCTGGACGTTGATCGAACGCTCACGCTGGGGATTTAGGGCCAAGGTCGTCGGCGGCAACCCCGAGGCGGCTCGGCGCGGCGGCATCCCGGTGGGCAAGACAGTCATGACTGCGCTGCTGCTCGGCGGTGCGATCGCGGGCCTGGCCGGCGTCGTCGAACTCTCCGGCACGGAGATTCGTGTCCGTTCCGATATGGCATCCGGCTTTGGATACATCGGGTTTCTGTGTAGCTGGATGGTCGGTCACCGCACCGCCTGGATCCCGTCGGCGGCCGTGCTGCTTGCAGGCATCTCGGTCTATGGGGACAACCTCCAGATCGACTACGGGCTGCCGGCGTCGACGGTTTACATCTTGATGGCGGCAATCGTGCTGCTCGTGCTCGCCCAGCGGCCCCGAACTCCAAAGGCGGCTAACTGATGTTCATTGAGAACCTGCTCACCGGAGCTGTCCGTTACGGCGCCTGTGTGATCTATGCCGCAGAGGGCGAGACGATCTCGGAGCGCTCAGGAATCGTCAATCTCGGTACCGAGGGATCGATGCTGGCGGGCGCGCTCGGATCGTTTGCCATCACCTACTGGACCGGCTCGGCGATCATCGGGGCCGCGTCTGCACTGATCTTCGGCGGACTGCTCGCACTGTTGCACGCGTACCTGGTGATCGATCGCAAGGCAGACCAACTGGCGAGCGGACTCGGGATCACGTTCCTCGGTCTCGGCCTGACTGCCGCCCTCGGCACAAGCTTCGTCGACGCGACTATTGAGGGCTTCAATCCGGTCGCGATCCCGCTGCTCTCCGACATTCCGTTCCTCGGCAACGTGCTCTTCAACTACGACCTGTTGACCTACGGCGCGCTACTGCTCGGCCCGGCGCTTTGGCTGTTTCTGAAGAAGACCAAGTGGGGCTTGATTCTGCGTGCGACCGGCGAAAACCCCGATGTCGTTTATGCCTACGGTCACTCTCCCCGCAAGGTCCGTTACTTCGCCGTCACGGCCGGTGGCGCGCTGGCCGGCATGGGCGGCGCTCAACTGGTGTTGGCTTCCACACTCAACTGGGTTGAGGACGTCACGGTCGGTCGCGGCTTCGTCGCGGTCGCGCTGGTGATCTTTGCCTCCTGGCTACCCATCCGCGCCGCAGTCGGCGCCCTGCTGTTCGGTCTCGCGGTCAGTCTCCAGCTTCAGCTTCAGGCCGAAGGCCTGAGCATCTCGGCGTTCTTGCTGGGAATGACTCCTTACGTACTGACCCTTGCCGTGCTCGCGATTGCGAGCCGTAAGCAGGCTCAGAAAATGCCCGCCGGCCTCAAGGCCGTCTTCGCCCCGGGTGGAGCGTAAGACTCAGTCGCGCGTGTTGCTCGACTGCCTAAACCCACACAGAAGTTCATCGAAAGGACATTTGGAATGCGAAATAGGACGGTTAAGTGGCTGCTGCTGATGACCCTCGGACTGCTCTCGGCGGTCGGTGTCAGCGCCTGCGGCTCAGACTCGGACTCGGATTCGGGCGGCACCGCATCCGGCAAGGAGACGGTCGGTTTTCTCTACGTCGGCCCGAAGAACGACTTCGGTTACAACCAGGCCGCCTACGAAGGCTCGCTCGAAGTCGAGAAGGCCGGCTACAAGGTGCTTCAGGCCGAGAATGTCCCGGAGACCTCAGAAGCTTCGCGCGTGATGGAAAAGATGATCAAGGACGGCGCGAAGATCATCTTCCCGACCAGCTACGGACACCTCGAGCCGGCGCTCGAAGTTGCTGCGAAACATCCGGACGTGACGTTCATGCACCAGGGTGGCCTGAAGAACGGGCCGAACCTCGGCACGTTCTTCGGCAGCATCTACGAAGCGCAGTACCTCACAGGTATCGCCGCCGGAAAGATGACCAAGTCGAACAAGCTCGGCTACGTGGTCGCGGTGCCGATTCCGCAGACGCTGCTCAACATCAACGCGTTCCAGCTCGGCGCGCAGTCGGTCAACCCGGACGTCACCACGACGGTCGTGTTCACGAACAACTGGTGTGACCCCGGCAAGCAGGCCGAGGCGGCGAAGTCCTTGATCAATAAGGACGTCGACGTGATCAGTCAGCACCAGGACTGCACCAAGACGATCGTCGAGACCGCGGAGCGCGAGGGCATTATGTCCGTCGGCTACCACGCCGACGCGTCAACGCTTGCCCCTAACGGATGGATCAGCGGTTCAGTCTGGAACTGGGGACCGCTCTACACCGACATCGTCGAGACGATCGTCGGCGGCGAGTGGAAGGGCTCCAAGTACGACGGCATGTATCGCGCCGGTTTCGCCGACAGCGAGATCATCGAGTTGGCACCGTTCGGATCGAAGGTGCCCGCCGATGTTCAGTCTGAAGTCGAGGCGAAGCAGAAAGAGATGAAGTCTGGCGACTTCAAGCCGTTCACCGGACCGATCAAGGATCAGTCCGGCGCAGTGAAGATCCCCGACGGCGAGTCTCCGGACCCGACCGATCTCGAGTCGACGGACTACCTGGTCGAAGGCGTGACCGGAAAGATCCCGACCTCATGAGTGCCGCGACCGCAGTCAAAGGATCTTCAGCTATTGCGGTCGCGGGTTCTCGTCCCTACGCATGGCCTTACGACGGCCAGCTGACCACTGCGAGCCTCGCGCTCGCGGTGGTCTCGGGGGCCGGATCCGGCGGTGAGGGTGACGAGCGTTCGCGCGAGTCAACGCTTGCCAAGTGCTCAGCGCTCGCCGACAAGTTGCGTGAACGCGGGGTGACGATTATCTGGATCAGCTGCAGTGGCGCGGCGTTGCCGCCGAAGGGCGATGGCGATCTCGTTGTTGTGGCACCCACGGCCAACGCATTTCTCGGCAGCAGTCTCGATCTTGTTCTGCGAATCAATGGGATCGACAAGCTGGCGTTCGCCGGCTGGCCGACCGAAGTCGCCGTGCATTCGACTCTGCGGCGAGCCAACGACCTCGGCTTTGAGTGCATCGTGCTTGAAGACGCCTGCACACCCTTTGACCCGGCTCTGCAGGAGTCGTCGATCTCACAGATCTTGATGTCGGGCGGAATCTTCGGCGCGGTCGGCGCAAGTAGCGCGCTGATTGAGGCGATCGATCTAACCGTCGCCCCAGCGACCGTAACGACTCTTCCGACCGTAACGACTCTTCAAGGAGGAACTGCCCGATGACCACCGCGACCACCGCCGCGAAGATCTCCGTCGCCGGCGACCCGTATGACTGGCCCTACAACGGCGATCTTGATCTCTCGCGCAGTGCGCTGATCCTGATCGATTGGCAGACGGACTTCTGCGGCGAGGGCGGATACGTCGATCACATGGGATACGACTTGAACCTCACGCGCGCGGGGATTCCGGCGACGCAAAAGGTGCTGGCGCGCTGGCGTGAGCTCGGCCTGACCGTCGTCCACACTCGCGAAGGCCACCAACCCGATCTGTCCGACTGCCCGCCGAACAA
>JBASTN010000005.1:0-33283 GCA_049274915.1 Solirubrobacterales bacterium | reverse complement strand
TTTCCATTGGTCAAGTCGCGTCCGCAGCGGGCGTCAATGCTTCCGCGATTCGCTACTACGAGAAGATCGATCTGCTCGTGCCAGACGAACGTCAGAGCGGTCACAGGCGCTACGACCCTGCTGCCGTTCGCAAGTTGACCGTTATCGGAATCGCTCAGCGCGCTGGCTTTACGCTCGATGAGATCAAGTTGTTGGTCACTCCCGTTGAAGCGGGCAGCGAGATCAGTGAGCGATTGCGAAACCTCGCAAACAAAAAACTCCCGGAGGTCGAAGGTGCCATCGCAGAACTCCACTCAATCCATTCCTGGCTCAGTGCCGCAACGCGCTGCGACTGCAGCGATCTTGACGTCTGCGGGCTGTTTGACCAGCGGGACCAGCTTCCCATGGCCACCGGCGCCGCAAACTGCTGTTGATGCGTAGGGTTGAAACATGCATCTAACGGCCCCTGCGTACGAACTCGTGAATGGCGATCGGCACCGACACGGCGAACTCCTCGAGCATTCGCACCCTCACACCGGGCCACACGACCACGAATCAAAGCCAACGGATCGCAAGCGGCGCCCCCACTCTCACGCCTCGCCGCATTCACACGATCATGGTTCTCACGGCCACACTCACGGGCTGGTCGACGAGTCGATAAAGCGCTCCCGAGAGGGCATTCGAGCGGTCTCGATCGCCCTGGGCATTCTTGTTTTCACCGCGGGGATTCAGATTGCGATCTTCGGCTTGACGGGCAGCATGGCGCTGCTAGCTGACCTGATCCACAATGTCGGCGACGCAGCGACCGCATTTCCGCTTGGAATTGCATTTCTGATGCGCAGTGAGCGCGCCGAACGGTTCGCGGGGCTTGCTGTCGTGTTCGCGATCGTTGTGAGCGCATGCGTTGCGGGAGCGGAATCTGTCTCGCGCTTGATCAATCCGCAGGAGGTGACTGACCTTTTTGTCCTCGCGATCGCCGGGTTCGTCGGCTTTGGCGGCAACTGGATTGCCGGAATCGTTCGCCAGCGCGCCGGAGAACGATTGAACAGTCCCGCTCTGATTGCCGACGCCGCTCACGCGCGGGCGGATTCGTACGTGTCGCTTGCCGTTGTGGCGGGAGCAGCGTTCGTGGCGGCAGGTATCCAAATTGCAGACCCGCTAATCGGATTGGCGATCACGCTTGTAATCTTGCGCATTGCCTGGCAGTCGTGGCTGACCGTTAGCCGCAGCCCGCTCGCACCCTAAACGCCGCGCGGCAAAAGCTGAGTAGATCTATCGACTGATTCCGGACTTCATCCCGGTAGCCGGGCGACTCGACGACGCGATCCTGGTCGTCTTAACTCTGCGGTTTGTCCTGAGCACGACAAATGAAGCGGTGATCCGCGAGCTTGGCCCGGTCCAACCCAGTCGCTTGATGTTGTGTTGAAGGCCGGCGGCCGGACCACCGCGTGATTCTCTGACTCGCTCGCGCGCTGACATATGCGCTGTCGCCTTTGATCGTGTGGTGATTCCAACCACGGACGACCTCGCGTATGGCATGCCGAGGCGATTGAGTTCGGTGGCCAAAGGTGACAATGACTTCAGCGCCGACGTAATAGACTGCGCCGCACATAAGAGCGATGGTGCGAGGAAATCGGTGTGAATCCGATGCGGTCGTGCCACTGTGATCGAAGGGCCAAATCGCGGCAACCACTGCCCCAACGGGTGGGAAGGTGCGAGACAGGCAAAGCTTCGAGAGCCAGGAGACTTGAACCATCGCTACGACCGATTGACGGGACACGAAATCCCGAGGAGGTTCGAGATGGCATACGCTGACGCGGCTCCGTCGCCGCAGGTTCTATACCCACCAAAGGTCTCGATCAGTGAGGCTTGGCCTTGGCTGGCATTCGCGGCCAGCCTGGTGTTTCTGATCTATTTCGTCGGCATCGACCAGGGCGCGCTCTCGCTGATTCCAGGTGAGTCAGTCCACGAATGGGTCCACGACGGCCGCCATCTTCTCGGCTTTCCCTGCCACTAGGGGGCTGAACAATGATTAGGAAATTGCTTATCTGCGGCCTGCTGGCCGGAGTGATCGGCGGCGCCTTCGCCACGGGGTTCGCCTGGATCGCTGGGGAACCTGCCGTTGATCAGGCGATCGCGTTCGAAGCTGCGCAGGAAGAGGCCACAGGTGAAACACCCGCACCCGATCTAGTTGCCCGAGACATCCAAAGCACCTTTGGGCTCCTCACCGCGATGACGGTGTTTGGTCTTTCGATCGGCGGATTGTTCGCACTCGTGTTCACACTGGTGTATGGGCGCGTGGGAAATGCAAGCCCCGAGAAAACCGCGCTTTTGCTCGCATTCGCTGCGTTCTTCGTCGTCTTTCTCGTGCCGTTCTTGAAATATCCGTCGAACCCTCCGGCAACCGGAAACCCAGACACAATCGGCGACCGTACTTTCGTCTACGTCACGATGATCGTGTTCTCGATCGGCGTGGCGGCGAGCGCAGTCTGGCTCGGTCGCAGCTTGCGAGAGCGCATGTCGACCGGAACGGCGACAGTCGTGGCGGGCGCGTTCTATGTAGTCGCGATGCTCGCGATCGGGTTGATCATGCCCGGACTGCACGAGGTCCCCTCCACGTTCCCGGCAACCACACTGTCGCGCTTCCGCGAATCGACGGTAGGAATTCAGGCGGTGCTTTGGACGACGATCGGTCTCGTGTTCGCCGCAACGGCAGGCCGCGTGACGCGCGGCGAATCGATGCTCGGCCGTCCTTACCGCAACCGTCGGCTCGACCCTGCGACAGCACTGGAGTAGAACATCGCCGAGGTAGAAACGCTGATTGGCAGACCCAAGGACGACCGGTGCCCGGACGTCCTTGGGTTGCACGCGGCCGAGGATGGATACCTCGCGCGAGTACGCCTGCCAAGCGGAAGGCTGAGCGCCACGCAGGCGTCCACGCTAGCCACTGCCTCTCGTCGCGGCAACGGCATCGTCGAGCTGACGGTGCGCGGCAATGTTCAGATCCGCGGACTGGCGGCCGGTTCAGGAGCGTCACTCGCGGAGTTGCTCGTAGAGGGCGGGTTCAGTGTTGCGCCCACGCACGAGCGTGCGCGCAACTTCATAGCCAGTCCACTTGCCGGACGCCACCCCGCGTCGTTGGCGGAAACCGACGAGATCGTTGACACATTGGACCGAGAGATCCGCGCAGATGACAGGTTGTCAGAGCTCTCTGGTCGATTTTTGTTTGCAGTTGACGACGGCTCCAACCTGATCAGCAGTGACGATGCGGACGTGGCGCTGGTCGCCGAGGCAGACGGCGCATTCCGCCTTCAACTCACTGGGCTTGAGACTGAGATCACAGTTCGTGCGGATCAAGCCGCAGCGCTCGGGCTCCGCGCCGCAAACACTTTTCTCGATCTGCAGTCCGAATTGGGCGTGCGCGCCTGGAGGCTTGGGGAGATCGCATCCGGACCAGAGCAAATCTCGCGGATGCTCGGCACGATAACGCGCCCGCGAACCCCACGTACTGCGCGCCGCCTGGAATGCGGCACGATCGAGCAACGTGACGGCAAGTTTGCCCTCACCGCTATGCCCCCTCTCGGGCGGTTAGACGGTTCGACTCTCGACCAGCTGAGCAAACTCTTGCGCGCTGAAACAACCGAACTTCGGCTCTCCCCTACTCGCACAATCTCAGTGCTTGATCTTCCTAAGAGTCGAGTTAATGCGGCCCAGCGGGACATCGCCCGCATAGGGCTCGCTGTCGCGCCGAACTCTGGCTGGGAAGGTCTTTCGGCATGCGCCGGCACCGGTGCTTGCGCAAAAGCATTGATCGATGTGCGCGCCGCGGCGGCGCTTCGAGCGAAGGCGTCCAATCGCCGGACGATGCGTCCAAGTGTCGAACATTGGTCGGCGTGTCAGCGACGCTGCGGGGAACCCAAGGCAGCCGAAATCACCGTCGCGGCACAGCAATCTGAGCTTTGCGTTCGCACGTCGCAAGCAGAGGTCGCACTCAAGGACGTTGACGCCGCAATCGGATTGCTCAACGACCGGGAGCAGTCGTCGTGATCGACTATCTGCGCGATGGCCCCGCGATCTACGAGCAGTCGTTCAAGACGATCCGTGCAGAGTCGGACCTTTCAGGACTGGACCCGATCGCCTCTCGCACAGTCGTGAGGATGATTCACGCCTGCGGGATGGTCGATCTCACCGAAGACATTGAGGTTTCGCCGGGTTTTGGTGCCGCTGCGGAGTCCGCGCTGCAAGCTGGCGCTCCAGTACTTTGCGACACCTCGATGGTTGCCGCCGGAATCACGCGCTCGCGTCTACCGGCAGGAAACGAAATCATCTGCACGCTTCCAGACAGGCGGGTCCCAGACCTCGCGAGGGAGCTGCGCACCACACGCACTGCTGCCGCGATGGAGTTGTGGCGGGAGACCTTGAAGGGCTCGCTTGCCGTCATCGGCAACGCGCCCACTGCGCTGTTTCGTCTGCTTGAAATGATTGACGAAGGCGCCGATCTACCGGCCGCAATAGTCGGCGTTCCGGTTGGATTCGTGGGCGCGATCGAGTCAAAGGTCGCACTAGCCGAGCACGCTTCGGCGCCAGAATTTCTGGTCGTTCACGGGCGTCGCGGTGGAAGCGCGATGGCGGTCGCCGCGGTCAATGCGCTGGGCACACGGAAGGAATAGGAACATCGAGACTCCAATTCAAGGACGACTCTTTGGCGTCGGAGTCGGGCCGGGAGATCCGGAATTACTCACTTTGAAGGCGCAGCGAGTGATTGCTGGCGTCGACGTGATCGCCTTTCCGAGCGCAAGGCACGGCCGCAGCGTTGCTCGCTCGATCGTCGCCACTTTCTTGCGAGGTGATCAACTTGAACTACCGATGATCTACCCGATCACGACTGAGACGACCGATCACCCGTTGGGCTACGAAGGCGCGATTCGCGACTTCTACGACTCGGCCGCCGGCGAGATCGCAGCCCACTTGGACGCCGGGCGCGATGTCGCCGTGCTTTGCGAGGGTGACCCCTTCTTCTACGGCTCGTACATGTACGTGCACGAGCGTCTAGCGGGTCGCTTCGAAACCGATGTTGTGCCGGGCGTGACTTCGTTCAGCGCGGCGTCAGCAGCGGCAGGTCAGCCACTCGCAAAGCGCGACGACATCCTTACGATCCTGCCGGGAACTCTCCCGGCCGACCAGCTGGCCGCCCGAATGCGCGCATCGGATGCGTCCGTCGTGATGAAACTGGGACGCACCTTCGAGAACGTGCGGTCTGCGGCGGCCGCCGCCGGCGTTGACCAACAAAGCATCTATGTCGAGCGCGCAAGCTCCGACCAGGAACGAATTGCGCCGCTCAATGATGTCGATGGCGACGTGCCATACATGTCACTCGTGCTCGTTCCTGCTCAGGGCAACGTCCCGAGCACGAACAGAGGCGGCAGCGCCGGCTCCGTGAGCGTTGTTGGCCTCGGACCAGCCGGAGCCGAATGGCTTACGCCTGAAGCACAGTCAGAACTTGCCCGCGCCGACGACCTGATCGGCTACGGCCCCTACCTGGCTCGCGTTCCCGCGAGGCGCGGTCAACGCCGGCACGAAAGCGACAATCGCGTTGAAGCCGAACGTGCTCGTCACGCTCTGGAGCTCGCCGCTGGCGGGTCGCGGGTCGCTGTCGTCTCTTCTGGTGATCCGGGAATCTTCGCGATGGCGAGTGCGGTGCTTGAGGCCGTCGAGGCGCAAAACGGTTCAGCACCGGATGTCGAGCTCAGGATTGTGCCCGGACTCTCCGCGATGCAGGCAGTCGCTTCACGAGTCGGCGCTCCGCTTGGTCATGACTTCTGCGTGATCTCGCTTTCCGACCAGCTCAAACCGTGGTCTGTCATCGAGCGCCGCCTTGATGCAGCAGGCGCCGCGGACTTCGCGATTGCGATTTATAACCCGGCCTCGAAAACTCGTCGCGAGCAACTGGCACGCGGAATCGAAGTGCTTCGTACGCACCGCGCCGAAACGACACCAGTGGTCGTCGCACGCGCGGTCGGCAGCGACCAGGAGGCCGTCAACGTGACGACACTTGGCGACCTGGACCTCGATGTCGTGGACATGAGGACTCTCCTGATTGTCGGGTCATCTACGACACGGACACTTCGGACCGGCAACGGCGAAGTCAGCGTTTTCACGCCACGGAGTTATTCGGAGTGAGCACGCTTTCGCGCCCAATCGAGGGCGTCGGCGACCGTGTCAACGGTTTCGTTCACTGGGTTCCGCGGCCGTCGCACAACAATCACCGGAAGGCCGCGTTGCCTGGCAGCATCGAGCTTCGCTTCAGTATGCACCCCGCCGCTGTCTTTTGTGACAAGCAGGTTGATTCGATGATCGTCGATCAATGCGAGCTCACCTTCAAGCGCGTAAGGACCCCGACTCAAGAGCAATTGATGCTGCTTCGGCAGCGGCGGTTCCGGTGGATCCACGCAGCGCACCAGAAACCAAACGTCTTCTACACCCGCAAACGCTGGAAGGCCCTGACGGCCGGTCGTCAGCAGCACCCGATCGCCGAGCGACGGAATCAAGGATGCCGCGCCAGCGAGATCGTCAGCCCAAGTCCAGTCGTCGCCCGCGCGTTGATTCCAGCCCGGACGCTGAAGCCGCAGCGATGCGACGTCGACGCTACGGCAGGCCCACTCGGCAGATGCGGAAATTCGCTCGGCAAACGGGTGCGTCGCGTCGACCACGGCGGTGACGCCGTTGTCAACGATCCAATCCGCAAATGCCTTGGGACCGCCGAACCCGCCGATTCGGACGTCTCCGCGCGGCAACCGCGGACGGGCAACGCGCCCCGCGAGCGAGGACGTCACTGGCACGCCGGCTGCAACCAGGTTGTCGGCCAGTTCACGAGCCTCGGCAGTACCACCAAGGATCAAGATCATGCCGCCACCGCCCAGGAGACGCAATGAAGAAGATCTATGCGATCGGGATCGGGGCCGGTGACATCGAACACGCGACCGTCCAGGCAATCAATGCGCTCAATCAAGTTGATGTGTTTTTTGTGATCACGAAGCGCGGCGAAACCAACGATCTCGTCGAGCTGCGCAAAGCGATGTTTGCGCGCTACATCGATGACCATCCGTATCGCGTCGTCGAGCTTCAAGACCCCGACCGCGACCGCAGCGCGCGACAATACGGTGAAGCAGTCGACGATTGGCGCGAACGGCGCGCCGGTCAATGGGAGTCGGCGATCGCTGACGAGCTGGAACACGACGAAATTGGCGGCTTTCTGGTCTGGGGCGACCCGTCGCTCTATGACAGCACACTTGCGGTATTCGATCAAATTCTCGAAGCCGGCAGAGTTGCATTTGAATACGAGGTGATCGCCGGTATCAGCAGTGTTCACGCGCTGACCGCACGGCACCGCATTCCGCTCAATCGCGTTGCCCAGCCCGTACTCATCACGACCGGGCGCCGGCTCGCGGAGGGATTTCCCAGCGACGCCGACGACGTCGTCGTGATGCTCGACGCCGACTGTTCGTTCCGTCACCTGCGCGACGACGGGATCGATATCTATTGGGGGGCTTACCTCGGCACCAGCGACGAAATTCTGATCTCGGGTCGACTCGCCGAAGTTTCTGATCAGATCCAGCAAACCCGAGCCGAAGCCCGCTTGAAGAAGGGCTGGATCATGGACACCTATCTGCTGCGCAGGCACGACAAGAGGTAACGCGCTCAAGGACTTACCGCGCGTTCGCGGACGTGCGAATACAGATGGCTGTCTTGAAATTCAGAAGCCGTGAGTGCCGGACCCACAACTATCGTGGCGGCGCGGCGAATGCCGGCGGCGCGCAGTTCGGCGCTGACGGTCTCAAGGCTCGCCCGGAGAATGACTTCTTCAGCCCGGCTCGCATTCGCGACGACAGCAACCGCGCAACCCGGCCCGTAAGCGGG
Source organism: Solirubrobacterales bacterium (assembly GCA_049274915.1). Taxonomy (GTDB): domain Bacteria; phylum Actinomycetota; class Thermoleophilia; order Solirubrobacterales; family JACPNS01; genus JACPNS01. The sequence continues at coordinate 25,387 of JBASTN010000005.1, read as the reverse complement.
CTTCAGATCCTCGACGATCTCCTCGATCGCGTCTGCGCCGAGGTGGATCACCATCGTCGCGCCGTGAGTGGCGAGAGCCGCAAGGGCTTCCCCTTGCGGCATGGGCGAAGCGCGGCGCCCGTAGCGCGTCAAGATCACCGTTTGAGCAACTCCCGGCACGGTGAGTTCTCGATTCAGCGCGGAGGCGACCGAAGCGAATGCCGGCACGCCCGGCGTCATGTCCCAGGGAATGCTCAGCTGATCGAGCCGCCGCGTCTGTTCGGCCAGCGCGCTGTAAACAGAGAGATCGCCGGATTGCAGGCGCGCTACATCGTCTCCGCGATCGTGGGCTGCTTGAAGTTCGCTGATGATCGCATCGAGTTCGAGGTGCTGGGTGTCGATCAGCCGTGCTCCGGGTGGCGCGTGATCGATCACTGTCTGCGGCACGAGTGCTCCGGCATAGACACAGACTGGCGATTCTGCGATCAATCGCTGACCGCGAAGCGTGAGCAGATCCGCCGCGCCGGGGCCAGCGCCGATGAAATGCACGGTCATGCCAGGTCCTTTCGGACGACCCATTGAACAACCGGCATCTGCGCCCGCCAGCCCGTGAATCCGCCGATCGGTTCAGCATGACTGATGTCGATGCGCGCCATTCGGCCGCCGTATTGCTCCAATGCATCTGCGAGGACCCGCTCGCCTTCGAGCGTCACGGCATTTGCGACAAGTCGGCCGCCCGGAAGCAGGGCGTTCCAGCAATCGTCGATCATTCCGGGCTGCGTCACCCCGCCGCCGATGAAGATCGCATCGGGCAAGCTCAGGTGCTCCAGAGCCTCGGGAGCTTTTGCGGGCAGCACCTGCAGCCCCAAAGCACCGAGATGCTTGGCGTTCAGTTCGATTCGCTCTGCTCGATCCTCGCGCGGTTCAATCGCGATCGCGCTGCTGGTCGGCTCCGTGCGCATCCATTCGATCGCGATTGAGCCACTTCCAGCGCCAATGTCCCAGAGCAACGACCGCGGAGTCGGGGCAAGCGCCGCGAGCGTCGCCGCTCGCACGAGCTGCTTCGTCAGCTGGCCGTCGTTTTCGAACGCGGCATCAGGTAAGCCAGGCGATCGCTGGTTCAACGCCGAACCGGCCGCCGCGCGGCACTCGATCGCTACCAGATGCGGTGCGTTTGCGCCTTGCTCGCCCCATTCCGCCGCCGTCGATTCAATGATCGCTTCTTGATCAGAGCCAAGCTGTTGCTGGACAACAAAGCGGCTCGGCCCGCAACCGTGGTCCACTAGGACGCGCGCCACGTCCGCAGCTCCACGCTCCCCGCTGACATAGACGATCAGCCTGCGGGCGGGCTGAAGTAGTGGCGTGATGATCTCCGACGGAACCGAGACAGCACTCACGAGTTCGACCTCCGCGGCTGGCCAGCGCAGAGCAGCGCACGCCAGCGTAAACGCCGACGCGTGCGGATAGACCACGAGAGCGTCCGGCGGCATACGTCGCGACAGCGTCGCGCCGATCCCATGCAGCATCGGGTCGCCACTTGCAAGCACGCAGATCGCAGCCTCTGAGCCGGCGGCGAGTTCATCGACGAGCGGGCCGATCGGCGACGGCCATGGGCGCAGTTCAGCGCCTAGTTCCGGCAGCAGCGCAAGCTGGCGGTGTGAGCCGATCACTTGATCGGCAGTTAGAAGCGCATCGCGAGCTTCTTGGCCTAGGCCCTGCCAGCCGTCGGCGCCAATCCCCGCAATCACCAGCGGCTTTTCAAGCATTGGCTACCGCCTCATCAAGCGCGTCTGCCAAGAGTGCGTTGAGCCCAGCGTCCCTGGCCGTCAGACGAAGGTGACCTGAATGTAGACCGGGAAACGATTCCGCAGGTCGTATCGCAATTGATCGGTCGCGCAGCGCGGCCGCGACCGCCGGGCCGTCAGCTACTTCGATCAGACAAAAGTTGGTCGTGCTCGGCCAACTTCTCACGCCGTCGATTCGCGCGAGTCGTGCGGCTAAATCGTCCCGCTGTGAATTGGCCTGCTCGGCGGCCGCCGAGAAACTCTCGGGCCGCCGGGCCGCGGCAGCGAGCGCAGCGAGCGCAAGTGCATTCGCTGACCAAGGCGGGCGCACGGCGCGCAGACGCGCCGCCAGCGGCGCGGCGGCAATCGCGTAACCAACGCGAAGCCCCGGAACAGCGAAAGATTTCGTGAGACTGCGGACGACGATCACGTCCTCCAGGCGTTCGCCGACAAGGCTTGCCGCTTCGCCGGGCACCAGGTCCATAAACGCCTCGTCCACGACGATCGTGCGGCCGGGCTTGCGCAAGGCCAGCACCGCCGTCGCTGGATCGAGCGTGCCGGTCGGCGAGACGGGGTTGCCGAGAATGACCAGATCCGCCGCGTCGGGAACCGATGCCGGATCAAGCGCGAAGGCACGTTCGGGGTCGCGAAGCACGCGAACCAAGTCAACTCCGTGAGCACGAATCGCGGCTTCTGCTTCAGTAAATCCGGGATGTACACAGGCGACCAGCCGCGGCTTGAGTGCTGCCGGAAGCAACCAGAGCGCTTCCGCTGCTCCGTTGGTCGGCACAACTTCGTTCTCTTCACGCCCGTGCAGTGAGGCGATCGCGCGCACCGCGTCAGTTTCATCCGGATATCTCAGACTGTCGTCTTCGAGCGCCGCATGGAGCGCGTCGCTCAGCCACTGCGGGCGATCGCCATCCAGAATGTTCACGGCGTGGTCGGTGTCGCCGGGTCGCACGAGCTTGTCACCGTGACTTCTCAGCGCGGCAAACTCAAGCTCACTGCCCGGGACGGGTGGGCGACTCAACGCAAGCGGCCGTCCCGCGACAACCAGTTCCACTCGATCGGCGGCTGCGGCGAGCCGTTGCGTCGCGGAGCCGATCAGATCGAGCCAAGCTCTCGATGCTGAATCATTTGGCAGGACCCCTTCCCCGGCCTGTTCGGCTACAACGATCAATTCGCCGAACGTCGGAATCCGTTCGACCAGCTGTGCGATCTCACCTTCGACCTGCGGCGTGACCAGTTCGATCGCTTCGCCCGGCGATTCATCGAAAGCGCCCGCGTTGTGAAGGACCGTGGCGATCCACGGTCCGATCCCATCAAGCAGGACGCAGTCGTCTGGAGCGCACTTGCCGAGAGCGTCAACGAGCAAATCCCCTACTTCCAACGTCTGCCAATCCGCGGGCCGCCTTGCGCGATGCCCGGCGACCCGTTGTTCCATCGAAGAGTCCTCGGCCGCCGCTGTGCCAACGTACACGACCGGACGCCCGGACTCGGAGGCGAGCCGTTCCGCATGGGCGCTCTTGCCCGAACGCGTACCGCCGATCACCAGGGTGAGGCTCATGTGACCGCCGCCAGCGGCTTACGTGCGGAGCTCAAAAATCGCGACGCCAGATGCTCATGCGCTGCCCAATGAACGTGCAGGAAACTGGCTTGGACGGCACCTTGGACAAAACCTTCGCGTCGCGTCGCGCCACGCGCAGTTAACTCCCATGCGCTGCATTCGCCTCCGTCGCCCGGTTCGACGGTCGAGTAGTGAAACTCGTGCCCGCGCATGTGTTCGCCTTGCCGCAGCCAGGGAAGCGACGATGCGGCAGTCGCCTCTCGATAGCCGAGTGTCAGGCGATCCGACATCCGCGCGGTCGCCGGAATTACTCCGCACATCTCTTGACCGTCCAGCTCCGCACACAGATAGAGCAACCCGCCGCATTCCGCGATCACGGGCGCGCCGGATCCAGCGAACGCCGCAATCTCGGACCGCAGAGAGGCATTAGCCGCCAGTTCTCCGCCGAAGATTTCCGGGAAACCGCCGGCGAGGATCAAAGCCTCTGCACCACCTGGCAGCGATTCGTCGCAAAGCGGATCAAACGGCTGTAGTTCGGCGCCAGCAGCACGCAGCATCTCAATGTTTTCTTGATAGTGAAATGAGAAAACGGGCCCGCGCGCAATCGCTACCCGAACTCCGGACGCCGGCTCCGGGACACCGGGCGACCATGGCGGCGCACCGATCGGGGAACACGCCTTTGCCAGCTGCATGACCCCGTCGATGTCGATGAACCGCGCCGCTGCGTCAGCCAGCGCGTCCAATGAGCGCTTAGCCTGGTCTTCGCGCTCGCCTGCAGGCACAAGACCAAGGTGTCGCTCGGGCGTTTCAATACGTTCGTCGCGGCGCAGCGCCCCGAGCACCGGAATTGATAGCGGCGCAACGGCGTCGCGCAAAAGCTGCTCGTGGTGCTCGGCGCCAACCTTGTTGAAGATCACGCCGGCAACATCGACTTCAGGATCGAAGGAGCGAAACCCATGCACCATTGCGGCCGCGGAACGCGCCATCGACGCGGCGTCCACCACCAGGATCACGGGCGCGTCGAGCAACTTCGATACGTGCGCCGTGGATGCGAGCTCGCCGCGCCCGGACGCGCCGTCGAACAGTCCCATGACACCTTCGATCACGGAAATATCCGCGGTTTCGGACCCGTGTTGAAACAACGGCGCTATCAAGTCTTCGCCGCTTAGGAAAGCGTCAAGATTGCGACCAGGCCGCCCGGATGCAAGCGCGTGATGACTCGGATCGATGAAGTCCGGGCCGACTTTGAACCCTTGCACGGCGTGACCACGTGCGCGCAGGGCGCCGATCAGCCCGCAAGCGACGGTTGTTTTGCCGGCCCCGGAACTCGTTCCGGCGATGATCACGCGAGCGCTCATTCGGCTACCACTCAATGCCTTGCTGCGCGCGGATGCCCTCGTCGATCGGGTGCTTCACCTTCGCGACTTCGGAGACGAGGTCGGCCACTGCAATCAGTTCCGGCGCGGCATCGCGGCCGGTGATCACGATGTGCTGAAAGCCCGGACGATTGATCAGCGTTTCGACGACTTCATTGACGTCGATCCACCCCCATTTGATCGGATAGGTCATCTCATCGAGCAGCAGAAATTCGTAGCGCTCTTCAGTGATCGCGCGCTTGACCTCTTCCCAGCCTTCGCGGGCAAGGTCAGCGCTTTCATTAAGGTCTTTCGAGAGCCAGGACCAGCCGTCGCCCATCTTCTCCCAGTCGATGCCGCCGAGCGCGGCCGCGGCCTTGGCCTCTCCGACCTTCCACTTTCCGGATTTCACGAACTGGAAGACACCACACTTGTACCCACGCGCCCATGACCGCATAAGCATTCCGAGCGCCGAGGTGCTCTTACCCTTCCCCTGCCCGGTCACCACCATCAACAGCGCCCGGTCCCGCGGCTTACGGCGCTTCGGCTCGGCGCTGCCGATGTCGTCCGAGCTGTGCGGCACATCAATGTCGTCAGAACTGTGGCGCTGCAGCACAGCATTCTTTTGCGATTCGGTCATGCGGCTCTCCCGTCTTCAGGCTGTCGGGGATTCGTGATTACGCGCTGGAGCTGGTGTGCATGGCCGCCCGCGGCGGCGGCGATCTCGGCAGCGATACCGACGCGAACGATGCCCTCCTCGGTGTTCACGACGTGCACGGCACTGGCGATGCGACCCAGCCTCGAAGCGCTCGCGCGGACTTTTCCGTCGCGGTCGGCGATACGACCATCAGTCAAGACGACCGCGATCGAGCGCTCGTGCGGCGATTTGCGGGACTCGCGCTGGATCAGGTCGGCGGCGGCGTGAAGTCCCCGCGCAAGCGGAGTTCGCCCACCGGTCGCGAGCAATTCGATCTTCACCGTGACGGTTGGACTCACGGAACACGGTTCGACGAGCACTTGCGCCTCGCCGTCACGAAATGCCACCACCGCAATTCGGTCGCGGTGCGCATAGGCACTGCCCACCAACTCAGAGCACGCGCCTTTGACGCGCGCGAGACGCCGGCGAGCACCCATCGACCCGCTCGCATCCACGACTAAGCAGATCAAAGTACCCTCCTTGCCCGCGCGAACATGTTGTCTAAGGGTCGCGTTTCCATTGTCAGCCAGCACGGCACGCAAACTGGCAACCGCAGCGAGGTCATCCGTTCCGGGCTCGGCGGGCTTAGTGTCGATCGACCCTGCCTCGGCGCCGCGGCTTTTCGCGCGGCGGCCGGGCGCTCCGGAGCCGCTTCCCCGCAATGCAAGCACGCCGCTCGGCAGATGGGCCGGTAAAGCCGAGTCCTGCCGCTCACGAGCCGGTCGCTCCGGCGAGAACTCGATGCCGTCAGCCTCGGCGTTCGCGGGTGCCGTCCCGGTCGCCAGCGAATCATCGCCGGCAAAATCGCCCTGCGCGTCGGGCGAATCGCCGGTCGACCGGCGAGTTCCATTCGAGCCGCCGGAATCCGGCGGGTCATCTTCAGGGGGATCGTCCAGGGCGCGACTGAGTTCGTCGTCTTGTCGATCGGGACCGCCGAGCGGCTCGGGTGGACGACGATGCAGCAAAGCGAGCTGAGCGGCCCGCCGAACGTGCGATTCCTCAACGCAGTCCGAATCGTCAAGCGCCGCAAGCGCCTTGGCCGCGGTCGCGCAGACAATGTCGCCGCGAGCCCCGTCGATGCCCAGACTTGCGCAAGCGGCAGTGATGCGCAGCAACTCGCGCTCCGGCAGAATGACACCGCCGAAGCGATCGCGAGCGCGCACGATTCTCGCCGCCAGCCCGGTCTCCGCGGCGTTCCAGGATTGACGGAAAGCGACTGGATCGTCACGAAACGACAACCGCCGCCGAACAATCTCGGCACGCCGCACAGGATCACTCGACGTCCGCACCTCCACTGCAAGTCCAAAACGATCGAGCAACTGCGGGCGCAATTCGCCTTCTTCCAAGTTCATAGTCCCGACAAGCAAGAAGCGGGCGTCGTGCATGGTCGACACCGCTTCTCGCTCCACACGCGCAACTCCAGTGGCTGCCGCGTCCAACAACACGTCAACTAGATGATCCGGCAGCAAGTTGACTTCGTCGACGTAGAGAACTCCGCGGTGAGCACGCGCAAGTAACCCGGCTTCGAAGCTCTGATTGCCGGCCAAGGCCCGCCCCAGATCAAGTGATCCGAGCAGACGGTCGACGGTTGTTCCGATTGGTAGTTCGACGAACGTCGCGGGCCGCTCTTCGGTTTCAGCGTCGAGTGGAATTGCCCGATCGGGCGCTTGATCGCCGGGCGCGAATGCATAGCGCTCGGTGACTGCGACTGACACGCTCGGCAGTAGCGGCGCCAGCGCCCGCACGGTCGTCGACTTCGCGGTACCCCTGTCGCCGCGAATCAGCACTCCACCGACCTCCGGCGCAACGGCATTGATGAGCAGGGCCTCGATCAGCTCGTCGTGGCCGACGATCGCTGACAGCGGAAATACGCTGGTCATCCGCCGACCTCCTCGAGCTCGCCTTCAAGCATCAGGAAGCGATCGCGAATCTCGGCAAGCGACTGCGGGTCAGGCTCGGCCCAAAGCCCGCGCTCGGCGGCTTCTATCAGCCGTTCCGCGATCGCCCGCGCCGCCCACGGATTCGACTTCGTCATGAACTCGGAGACATCGTCATCGAGCAGATACCGATTGGCGACCTCTTGATACATCCAGTCTTCGGCGACGCCGGTCGTCGCGTCGTAGCCGAACAGGTAGTCGACGGTCGCCGAAAGCTCGGCGGCGCCTTTGTATCCGTGCCGGATCATCGATGCGATCCAGCGAGGGTTCGCCACGCGCGCGCGAAACACGCGCCGCGTTTCTTCCGCCAACGAGCGCGCGAACACACGCGACGGATCGGAGCTGTCCCCGACATACGCCGCCGGGTCTTCGCCGGTGAGCGCTCGGACAGCCGCGACCATGCCGCCGTGGAATTGAAAGTAATCGTCGGAATCAAGAATGTCGTGCTCGCGGGAGTCGACGTTTTTGACGGCGATCTGAACACGGGAGTAACAGCCCTTCATCGCTTCCTGTGCGGGCGCGCCGTCGAGTCCACGGCCATAGGCGTATCCGCCCCACGCTGCATAGACCGCCGCGAGGTCCGCGTCGCCTCTCCAGTCACGTGTCTCGATCAGTTGCAGAAGACCGGCACCGTATGTGCCCGGCTTTGAACCGAACACCCGCGTCGTCGCCCTGCGCCACGCCGCAGCGGCTCCCAGCTCTTGTGCCAGCGATTCAGCGTCGGCACGGGCGTGCGCGGCGACAAAGTTCATCTCGTCAGGCTCGTCGAGTACCGCCACGGCGGCGACCGCGTCGTCAAGCAGCCGCACCAGGTGCGGAAATGCGTCGCGGAAGAACCCTGAGATTCGAACCGTCACATCAATGCGCGGCCTCGCCAACTCCTCAAGCGAAACAACTTCGATGCCAGTGACGCGCTGCGACTCCTTTTGCCAAAGTGGGCGAACGCCGAGCAGCGCGAAAATCTCCGCGATGTCATCCCCCTGCGTGCGCATCGCCGCGGTTCCCCAGGCGACCAGACCGATCATCTTCGGAAATGCGCCGGTCTCGCGCTGATAGCGATCAAGCAGCGCGTTGGCAAGGCGTTGTCCGACCTCCCACGAAAGCTCCGAGGGCAATGCTCGCGGATCAACTGAATAGAAGTTTCGACCGGTGGGCAACACGTCAACGCGTCCGCGTGTCGGACTGCCCGACGGCCCGGCCGGCACGTGCCTTCCATTGAGTGCGGCGAGCACATTTGTCAGCTCGTCGGTTGTCTGGGCAATTCGCGGGACGATTTCTTCAGCGGCAAACCGCAAAGTCCGTTCGACGCTCACATCGGAGTGTCCGAGCACGTCGACACAGATCGACTCAATGGCGGCCGGATCCCAGCTGGTTTCGTGCAGGCGCTCAAGCAGAGCGTTCTGCGCGGCTTCGAGGCGATCGACGATGTCACCCGAACTCGCTGAAGGCCCAGCGAAGCGAGCGAGCAGCTCTTCTGGCGCGGATGGTGCGGGCGCACCCGGAGCTTCGACCAGCGCCGGCTCATCAAGCCCGAATGCGCTGCCAACTGCTCGGCGCAATCCGACGACGTCGCCCGACCCCAGCCGCAGCATCGCCGAGACCAGACCGCGGAGCTGCGGGCCTTCCGGCGGCTGGCCGAGGACGTGGAGACCGTCTTTGACCTGAATGTCTTTGACCTCGCAGAGGTACCCGTCGATGTGCTCAACGAGTTCGCCGAGGTCATCTGGGCGATCGGCGACGCCGAGGTCACTCTGCAGATTGGCGCGCTCAATCGCGGACCAGATGCGCGATGCAAGCGAAGGCAATTTCACAGGATCGAGCACTTCCAGACGCGCGTACTCGTCGAGCAACTGTTCGAGCTCGGCGAGCTCGTCGTAGGTATCGGCTCGCATCATCGGCGGAATCAGGTGATCAACGATGACCGCATGCGCGCGGCGCTTTGCCTGCACGCCTTCGCCGGGGTCGTTGACGACGAACGGGTAGACGAGCGGCATGTCTGCGAACGCAACATCGGGCGCGCACTCAGCCGACAGCGCGAGCATCTTTCCGGGCAACCACTCAAGCGTTCCGTGCTTGCCGAGATGGACGATCGCGTCAGCGCCCCACACTCGGTCGAACCACCAATAACAAGCCAGGTAGTGGTGCGCTGGCGGCAACTCCGGGTCGTGATAGATCCCGACGAGATCTTCTCCGTAGCCCCGCGGCGGCTGCAGCGCGACGAGCACGTTGCCGAGGCTGATTCCCGCGATGATGAAGTCGCCAGAGTCAATAAAGCGATCGCCGGGCGGAGGTCCCCAGCGTTGCTCGATCTCGGATCGCAATGATTGCGGTAACTCCGCGTACCAATCCAGATAGTCAGCAGCCGGCAGGCGCAGCGTCGCTTCTTCCAACTGAGCGTCCGTAAGAAATTCAGCGTCATAACCTCCGGCGGCGATCAACGCGTGCATCAGCTCGTCACCGTTTTCGTACTCGTGATCGATCGCCATGCCGTCACCCGCCAGAGCGTCGAGCAGCTGAAGCACGCTGGCCGGAGTGTCAAGCCCAACAGCCATTCCGACTCGCGCGTGCTTGGTCGGGAAATTCGTCAGAAGCACCGCGACGCGCCGCTCGTCCCCGGGCACCACCCGAAGGCGGGCAGTGCGCACGGCCAGCCCCGCGACGCGCCTGCAGCGTTCGGGATCGGCGACATAGCGCGACACGGCCGTGCCGACAGTCGCCTCAACTTCGCCGGACTCCTTGAACGAGACGATGCCGCCCATGATCCGCCCATCAAATTCGGGGATCGCCACTTGGGTGGCGGCATCGAGCGGCGTGAGGCCGCTCTGAGACTCGAGCCACTTGGCCCGAGATGTCGTGGCGCAGAGCGCCTGGAACACCGGAATATCCAGCGCCGCGAGCGCCGCGGAATCCCACTCCTGCCACTGATCTCCGACGAACTCCGTCGCACTCGCGCGAGCGTCACCCGCGGCGCTGCCGCCGGTCGCGAGCATCGTCACGAGCAGCGCGTCCAAGCGGCCATCGAGCAAGCTAAGCGCCGGCACCTCCCCGTCTGCGTCGCGGCGCAGCGAGTAGCTCCACACCGCCAGCGAGTTCGCACCGACGTCCTCGATCGCCTTGCAAAGCTCGTCCACAAACGCCGTGTTGCCGCTCAAGCGGTGCGAGCGGTAGAAGCACACGCCGATCGTCGGCTTCTCCGGATCATGCGCGGCGATCGCCCGTTCAATCGATACATCGCCAACACCCGGCAGGTAAATCGCCATGTCCGGCAGCTCTCGCGGCGGCTCAAATCCGTGGCCCTCGAACAGAAATGTGTCGGCCATGAACCTGAACAGTTGCTCGACGTTGTCGACATCGCCGTGCATCAGGTATTCACCGGCCTGAGCCACGGCCGCAGCTGGTGCCAGCGACAACTTCGTGAACTCGGCATCCGGTTCTGCCTCGCCGCCAAGCGCCAGGAGCACGATCTTCTCTTGCGCGCAGCGCGCTCGCAGCAGATCGAATCCTTCCTGCCATCCACGCCGTCCGCCGAGAATCCGGCAGAGCACGACACGAGCCCCATCGAGAATTTCGTCGACCAGAGCGGTCTGGTCAAGCGCCATCCCCGGGTTTACGCAGCGGATCGCAGGAAAATCATCCGGTAGTTGATCGACCGCCGCCGCAGCCGCGAGTATCTCGGTGTCAGCGGTTGTTATGAAGCGAAGCATGGACTCTTTTCCGTGTGGATGGAGGGCAGGTCACGCTGCGTTCCTTGTTCAATCAGCCGGAGAAGAAAATCGGTGTCGCAGTGCTCGGCGATCAGGTCACCGAGCACGTCGAGGCGCCGCTCGCGGACGTCGGCAAAGCAGACATCGCCCGGCACGAAATTCCGAGCACGCGTTGCAGCGGTTTTGCCGAGCAGCGCCTGGCGAAATTCATCGTTTTCCAGAGCCCCGTGCCAAGAGGTGCCGAAAACAGACCCACGCAGGCAGCCTTCCGGTTCACCATCGGCTTCCAGAAACCACGGCTCCCCGCCGCTCCGGGAGATCCGACCATGGCGGATCTCGTATCCGGAAACGGAACTACCCGCCCAGTCGCAATGGCCCGAGCGCCGACGCAGCAGCTTCTCCGGTTGAAAAGTTGTCGAGACCGGCAATAGGCCTAGGCCCGGCACATCACCTTGGCCTGACTCGATCGTGTCGTGGATTCGCTCACCGAGCATCTGATAGCCGCCGCAGATCCCAAGAATCGGATCACCTCGCTCAGCCCTGCCAGCCAACATGCGATCGATACCACTCTCGCGAAGCCGCGTCAGATCTTCGACCGTCGCTCTCGTGCCCGGGACGATCACCAGATCAGCGCGTTCAATATCGACCGCCGAGCGGGTGAAACGCACGCGCACGCCAGGCTCGGCGGACAGCGCGTCGAAGTCGGTGAAATTGCTCATCCAGCGCAATCGGACGACCGCTACGTCCAGCGTGTCGCCGGCGCCGGCGACTTCTGGCCGCGGCGCGTCTAGACCCAGCGAGTCTTCAACGTCCATCCAAAGGTCCTCGACGTAGGGCAGCACTCCGGCTGAGTGGCGCCCAGTCAGCTCTTCAAGCTGCGCAACGCCGGGAGCGAGAATCGAGTCGTCACCGCGAAACTTGTTGATCACGTAACCGGCAACGTGCGCTTGATCGTCCGGATCGAGCAAAGCAAGGGTTCCAAAAAGTGAGCCGAACACGCCGCCACGATCGATGTCGGCGACGATCAACACAGGCAGGTCGGCCGAGCGGGCAAGACCCATATTCGTCAGGTCACCGTCGCGCAGATTGATCTCTGCCGGGCTGCCTGCGCCTTCGCAAATGACGACATCAAAGCGGCCGCGCAGATCGGCTAATGCGCCCGCGACGATCGGCTTCAGTTCGTGCTTGAGCGATTGGTATGACTTCGCGTCGGCCTCGGCGTAGGGCCGGCCCATAACGATCACTTGACTCTTGCGCGATCCCGAAGGTTTGATCAACACCGGATTCATCGCGGCTTCCGGCGGGACTCCAGCCGCCGCTGCCTGAGCCGCTTGCGCACGACCAATCTCGCTGCCGTCACGGGTGACCACTGAATTCAAAGCCATGTTCTGGCCCTTGAACGGAGCGACGCTCACGCCTTGGCGGCTAAGCCACCGGCAGATACCCGCGACAACGACAGATTTCCCGGCGTCGGAATGTGTGCCGCAGATCAACAGCGCGCCTTTCATGAGCGCGTCACCCGGCTTCGCGCAGCCCGAACGACGGAGCAAGCCGCGAGCGCTGACAAGCCGACCGCTGAAGCAAGGCGCACGCAACGCTCCAGGTCGAGAACACGCGGCTCCGCCCCGTCGCCCAAGTATCCGCGCGCCTCGTCGTGCCCCCCGTAGCTGATCGGTCCGCCCAGCCGAAGCCCGAGTGCGCCCGCAAACGCGGCTTCCGCTCGGCCGGCGTTTGGGCTTGGATGCTCTGCACCATCGCGGCGCACAACGCGTAGCGTTTCCGTTGGAGAACCACCGACGATCGGCGCACATACCGCGGCGAGCAGCGCGGTCAGGCGAGCAGCCGGCCATCCGAGCACATCGTCGAGACGAGCAGAGGCCCAGCCGAAATTTTCGTAGCGTTCGGTGCGATGCCCGACCATCGCGTCGAGCGTGTTGGCCGCGCGAAACATCGCAACCCCTGCCGGCCCGAGCAGCGCACCCCAAAGCAATGCGCCCACGACAGCATCGCTGGTGTTTTCAGCCACCGACTCGACGACAGCTCGGCAGATCATTTGCTCGTCCAGCTCGCTGACATCTCGGCCGACAAGTGACGGCAATCTGCGGCGTGCGGCTTCGAGATCTCCGCGCTCGAGCGCGTCGGCGACCTCGCGAGCCGCTATCGCGAGTGAATGACCGCCGAGTGACGCCCAAGTGACAGCGCCGAACACGACGGTTCCGCCGACGCGCTTTCGCGCGGTCGCGCTTCCAATTGATTCGACCGCCACACCCACCGTCGCGATTAACGCGCCTGCAAACAACGCGCCGCGCAGCCTCGTCGGCGAGTACGTTTTTCGCTCCAGCGCAATCGCCGCGCTGCCAAACCCGGCAACCGGGTGTCCGCGCCGCGGGTCGCCAAAAGCGGCGTCCGCCGCGTAGCCGCCGAGCATCGCGACGCTCATCGTTCGACCACTGCGATCGGACAATTGATTCGGGACACCGTCCACCGGCCGTCAAACGCATGCAACTCGGTCACGGACAACGGCGCGGCATCGAATCGCCAGAAAGATTCAACGGGCGCGGCAATCGAATGAACCAACGCGGCTTTGATCACCCCGCCGTGAGTGACGGCGAATGCCCGGCCATCAGATTTCGCTTGAGCGTTCAGCCAGGTGGACACGCGGTTCGAAAACTGTCTGAGACTTTCGCCGCCGTGGGGCCGCGCCTCGGGGTCGGTCATCCATGCCCGCGCTGCGTCCGGATCTTCAGCGTGCACGTCGGCGAGCACGCGGCCGCCCCACTCGCCGAAATCGCATTCTGCAAGCTCAGGTTCGACGGTTGGTTCGGCACCCGCGATCTCGACCGTCTGCCTGCAGCGCAGCGTCGGGCTGCAGAGCACCTCGTCGGATGCGCGGAGCAAACGCTGAAGCTTCGCCGCGGCGATCTTGCCGTCGTCGTCAAGCGGTTCATCCACCGGAAACGCGGCGAGGCGTGTTGCCGCGGTCGGCGCGTGTCGAACGAGAATGAGCCGCTTCATGCGGGACCGCAGAGTGTCGGCGCATCAAGAACGTCGCCCAGCATCGCAAGGTTGCGATTCCGGTCGATTGATTGATTGGGCGGGCAATCCGCCACGGCAGCCAGCACTTGCGAACCTCCTCGGGATGATGCGTCCCGAACTCGAAAGGTGTCGCGGCGGACGAGTCTCTGACTGCCGGTGCGGGGTCTGACTTTCGCCAACTCCTCGAACCGGTCACAGTGGCGCGACCGTCCCAGATTCTCACTGGGTTCCTCGCACCGCCACGCGGAACATCGACTCCGATCCTAACGCGTGGATCGAGCAGAGTTGGAAAATCTGTGTCTACTCTTCGCCGCTTAGTGACAGAGCCACGCTTCACGCGCCCCCCCACTCCGGCCGGCTTCGACGCCTCGCGCGCCAGCGAGCGCGCGGCCGATCCGCGCGGGTGGCGCTACGAAGAAACTGATCTCGCGGCCGTTTACCGAGTGATCGCCGAGCGTCGCGACATTCGTCGTTTTCGCCCGGCCGAGATCGAAGATGATGTCCTCGAAAGGGTCCTGGCTGCCGCGCACCAAGCGCCGTCGGTCGGGTTGATGCAGCCGTGGCGGATGATTGTGGTGCGCGAGCTCCAGTCGCGCATTTCGATGCGGGCGCTAGCTCAACGCGAGCGCTTGCGACAGGCCGATAAGTTCGATGAACGCGCGCGACATTTCTTGGATCAGAAAGTCGAGGGGATCGTCGATGCTCCGCTCGGCATCTGTATTTGCTGCGACCACGGCGATGGAGACAAAGAGATTCTTGGCCGCGGCAGCATCCGCGAAACCGACGTCTACAGCACGGCGTGCGCGATCGAAAACCTCTGGCTGGCCGCGCGCGCAGAGGGCCTTGGCGTCGGCTGGGTCAGTTTCTACCAGCCAGACGATGTGCGCAAGTTGTTTGGTCTTCCGCAGCAGGTGGAACCGATCGCCTATTTATGCGTCGGATGGCCCGACGAACGGCCTGTGCGCCCAGGCCTGGAAACCGCCGGATGGTCCCAACGAATGCCGCTCGATGAGGTCGTCATGCAGGAAAGGTGGCGAGTGGGCGACGAAGCGAGGCAACTGCCTCGAGATCAGCCGGCATTAGACCTTGGTGCCGCCGCCGGCGCGCGCGACCGGCTAGATCAGCTCGTGAAACCAACCGGCAGCTTGGGTGCGCTCGAAAGCGTCATCGCGAGATGGGCCACGATCACCGGTAAGCCCCCGCTCGAAAAGCTGCACGCGGGAGTCCTGATCTTCGCCGCCGATCATGGCCATGCGCGGCACGGCACGAGCTTATTTGGAGCCGAAGTCTCGAGTCAGGTCGCGGCAGCGGCCGCCCGTGGCGAGACGGCATGCGGCGTACTTGCCGAGCGCGGAAAGCACGAACTCGTCGTTGTCGATGTGGGCCTGGCCGGGCCGACCCCGCCAAACGTGCGAAACGCGAAAATCGCGACTGGCTCGGCGGATTTCACCGAAAACAATGCGCTCAGCGCCGAGCAAGTCGAAGGCGCAATGGCAGCCGGTCGCGGCAGTTGCGCGGAGCTTTCCGGGCGTAATGTCGACTGCTTGATTCTTGGCGAGATCGGCATTGGCAACACCGCGACTACTGCCGCTCTCACGTCTGCGGTTCTCAAGCTGGAACCGAGCCGGACGGTCGGACGCGGCACCGGCGTCGACGCCTCGGGCTTCAACCGCAAAGTCGAACTCGTTTCTCGCGCGCTCGAAACTCGTGATCTACCGATGGGGCCGACGGAGGCGCTGATCACGGTTGGAGGTCTTGAGTTCGCCGCAATGGTTGGGGCCATGATTGAGGCGACGAAACGCGCACTGCCGATCGTGATTGACGGCTACGCCGTGACCGTGGCTGCGTTGATCGCAACGCGCATGGACCCCGCGGTCGCAGAGTATTTGTTTGCCAGTCATCGCTCCGCCGAGCCAGGGCACGAGTTACTGCTGACCGAACTCGGACTGGAGCCAATTCTCGACCTCCGGCTGCGTCTTGGCGAGGGCTCGGGAAGCCTGCTTGCGCTTCCAATAATTGAAGCTTGCGGCGCCCTGCATGCAAACATGGCGACCTTTGAAGAATCCGGAGTGTCGCGAAATCACTGAGCAGCGGACAGCCCCATCTAGTTTTGGGCAATCGGCTGCGAATGCGGGGCTGGCACTGACGTTCTTGACAATCATTCCGATTCGGTGGAGCGGTGTTCAAAACGGGAAACTCGGCCCGGCTTCGGTTTGGTTTCCGCTCGTCGGAGCATTGGTCGGCCTGATCGCAGGCGCTGCTCGCGCAGCTGCGTACCAAACGTTCGGCGCGAACACCGCGTCTGTTTTCGCCGTCATCACCCTCGTCATCGTCACCGGAGCACTGCACCAGGACGGCCTCGCGGACTGCGCAGATGGCTTGGGGGTTCGGCACGATCGCGATCGGCGGATGGAAGTCATGCGCGACTCGGCCATAGGAGTGTTTGGCTGCCTCGCATTGATTGGCTGGGCACTTCTGTTCATCACGATTCTCGGGCAGTTGAATGCGCGCGACGGATTCGCACTGCTTGTTGCCGCCGGCGCGCTGGCGAGATGGGCCGCATCCGTCCACGCGACCACCACGCCACCGGCACGCACCGATGGCTTGGGCACACTGTTCGACGTCACCGCCCTTCAGTCGATGATTGGCGGCGTCATCGCGATTGTCATAGCTGTCGCCGCACTGGGTCTGCCGATCGGTCTTGGATGTTCGCTTGCCGGTGGCTTTGTCGCAGGATTGTCGTCAGTCGCGGCGCGCCTCGCCATCGGCGGCCGCACCGGCGACACGATCGGCGCAACGGTCGCGATCACCGAAATCGCCGTCTGCGCCGTAGCGCTCGCCTTGCTCTGAGTTCATTTGGCACAAGCACCTGAGGTGCGACTCGAAGCTATCGGGCGAAGTGATGCGACCAGACGGCGGGCATTCCGGCTTCAGATTCCGCGCTGAAGATAAGGACTCGGACACGCTCATCGAATCCGTAGGCGAGCGGTGTTCGCCGTGGTCAGGCCTTCTGAGCGCAGTTGGTCAGCGGTCGGCAGTTTCTTGACGATCTGCTCGGCCGTGTGCTTCTTGCGTGACTTTGTGAGTCTCCATTCTGCCCGGACTGGGCGGTGAAGACTCTCACGCGGGGTGAATCAGTTTTTCGGGGGCGTTCCAGGGCATGCCAGACCCACATCGTTTCGCCCGATTCGGTGTTTAAACGATTGTGACCAATGATGGTCGCGTCAGCCCGAGGGCGGTATCCAATGCTTTTCCAGTCCGGTTCATTCCCGCGCGCCAATGTAGTGCGCATCAGCCTTTTCGCCATGTTCAGCGTCGTACTGCTGGCATTTGCGTCCATCGCAAATGCGGCCAAGCCTCCTAAGCAGAACAGTGCGCTGTCGATCTCAGCCACTCCAAAGGCAGTGACCTACGGCCAGTCTGTCGTGATCAAGGGCAAGCTCAAGGTCGCGTCTGGAATGAACCAGCCCGTCCAACTTCAGGCCAACGCGTTCCCCTACACGGCCTTCGTTGGCCTAACGATCGTGAACACGGACGCCGCGGGCAACTATTCGATGACGGTGATACCGCGTTTGAACACCCGATACCGCGTGCAGTCAACCACTGCCACACCGCAACAGACGAGCATCGAACTGAGCGTGCCGGTCGCACCGCGGATCTCATTGCGGCTCAGTGACAGGACGCCGAAGTCGGGGCAACGTGTCAAGTTCTCCGGTTATGTGTGGCCCGCCCACGACGGTCGACTGGCTCGCATCCAGCGACGCTCGACGACCGGCGCCTGGCGCACTCTTACTCGCGTACGGCTTGCGGATTTCAGTGACACGCGGTCGAAGTACACCAAGTATCTCCGGATTCGTAGTGACGGGACCTACCGTGTCCAGCTTCTCGCCGACCCAGACCACGCCACAGGCCTAAGCGCGACACGGACGGCGCGGGTTCATTAGCGAATTGCTCCCGGCGTCACCCCCTCGGGTGGGCCGGAGCTGCGCGGCTGTGCCGCGGGAAACAGGGCCAAACTTAAGGCCCCGCTCCCGCGAACTGCCGATTCTTCTGCGCTACAGAAGTGGACTTACGAGCGGCGCGAGTCCGAGCTTGTGACCGTTGGCGTTGGGGTGATACGACGAAGACCCCCAGGTGAATCCGTGTAGCCAGCGAGTCGATGAGCAGACGTCGTGTCCGACGAACGGTGGGATCGGATCTGCGAACGTGAACCCGGCCGCGGTCGCTCGAGCGCGAATTGTGTCGCGCAGTACGCCCGCTACCCGCGTGATGCCGGTGATCTCTGACGATGAGATTCCAAGCGCCGCCGAGCAGGTGCGCGTACCCACCGGATTCGGATACCCGACCGCGACTACTCGCGCTAGCGGCGCGCGCGACTTGATCTGGTTGTAAACCGAATCGAGCTTGCTCGGAAGTGTCGTGATGATGGTGTTCTGAACACCTGCCAGCCGCGACGTGCAGTTTCCGAATGTGCAGTGGATGATCATGCTCGCGAACCCGATGTCGTTGCCGCCGATCTGGACCGTGACGAGGTTCGTGCTGGCCGTGACAGAAGAGATCTGGCTACTGAGCAGACTTGACGTGGTCGCGCCGGAGCAGGCAGCAAATGTCAGGGCAGTGTTTGGACGCGACTGCGAGATCAAGTACGGATACGCAGTGACCCGTCGGTCGCACCCGGAGTTGAGGACCGTTCCGCCCGCTCCGGTGCCAGACGCGTACGAGTCGCCGAGCGCGGTGTAATTGTCGGCCCGCGCCTGCGTCGCAAAAGCGAGCGTCACAACGGCCACCGACAGGACCAGCAACAGTTGCCGTGAAACGGCTGTCGAGAAATGCATTGGATCCCCCTGGATCGTTTGTTTGGAGCGCGTCGCGAAATCAGTCAGACGCCGATGACCGAGCACCGCTCTCCCCTTCGGACAATCTACCTACACCCCCTTTCTGGCGCCGTCCGAGTGATTTTCCACCTCAATGCCGTGAGCCCGGTCCTCCGACCGAGTCGCCAGGCCTACGACTACCGCGGCAGTTCGTCGCGCAACGCCTCGAGCTCATCGACGAGCTCGCGCTGACGTTTGAGCAGGTCATCCAGACGCTCACGAGTGTCACCGCTGGCTGATCCCGAAGATCCGGTGGCGCCGTCGCCGGTCGCCTGCGTCGCGCCGTCGCCGGCGGAATCGTCGGCCCCTATCGACTCGGCGCCTGCGGTTCGGCCGGTTTTCAGGAACTGCGCGATCTTGCTGTCGGCGTCGTCGTCGGAGTCGTTGTCGAAGATCGCGGCCACGCGGTTCGACTCCGCGTCTATGAAGACGGTCTTCGACACGTTGTTGGCGTTGTCGGGCACGATCGAAGTCATGAACACAAGCCTGCCTCCGACCATTATCGGGCGTGGCTCGATCACGCGAAATCCACCGCGATCGCTGGGTGCGTTCGTGGACGTCTCGGCAAACACAATTCCGGGGATCGAGAGCGATCGGACGGTCTCAAGCACTCGCCTGTTGCCGGTCAGCTCAGCGTTGCGCTTCGGGCGCCAGAGGGACGTTTTGCCGCTCAGCGCATCGGTCAAGAAGATGCCGTTGACGGCGAACGCCCGACCAAACGGCTCGGCAGCGCTTACGTACTTCAGCCCCTGTTTGCCGAAGTCCAGCAGGTACGGCTGCGGGTTGTTTTCGGTCTGCGAAATCTGCGTCTGATCCTCGTGCGAGAACCACTTGTTGAAGAGACCCTTTTGATAGGCGAACGCTTCCTGCTTACGTAGCGCCAGTTTCTCCGGATAGATCCGACCGGCCGCGATCAGTTCAGGGCGGCGGGCGGCCTCTTGCGGCGAGAGATCCTCGATCTTTCCATCGGGATGCACGACGAACACGCCACCGAATACCGGACGGCGAATGAACAGCCCCTTGTACTTGATGTACGACACGGCAATCAGCGGCTTCCCGCGGGCATCGGTTAGCGCGATCGGATCGTCGAGCTCGGCGAAGAAGTGTTTCTTACGTAGTCGCCACGTGAGGTTGTCGGTTACGAACATCCCGGGTGCGGTCTTAAATTTTGCGTCGGCAAGCTGTGTCTGACGTGAGCTTGAGGATGCGTCCAACTCGAGTGCGCCGGCACTCTGCTGGGTCAGCGCGCGATAGGGACCCTGAGGCGTGCGCATGGCGGTCCACGCGAGACGTCCGTCTTTTCTGATCAGGTGAAAATCGGTGAGGCGTTCGGTCGGCGAGTTGAACCCGGACGCCGCGACGCGTTCGGCAACCTCTTTTGGCACGGTTCTGACGGCACCATTGGCCGGTAGGTCATCGATCGGCGTGTAAGACGTGTGCGAGTAGAGCTGGACGGCGACAAGCGGGCCGTTGAGGACGCTCATTGTGATGAACACGCCGAACGAGAGTGCGGCGGCAAGTATCAACGGGGCGAATGACCGTGCCCGCGCCTCTTGAGCGCTGGTCCATGACCTGCCCTTCGCTAACTCCTGCCAGATCGACGCCTGACGGCTATCGACGACCTCCGGTCGCAGCGGGCGGCGGAAGTTGCGCACCGTGATCGCCACGCCGATCAAGAAGACCACCAACGGAAGCAACCAAACGAGCGGGGCGGCGTAGAAACCGAAGATGAATGGGTAAAAAATTGGCCGCAACCAGTACAACACGGCGAGCGCCAAAACTGCGAACGCAATCGGAACGACGGCCCGAGGTGGTCCCGGTCGATTGCCTGGTAGTCGCGGATTCGATTGCGCCATCGCGCGCAAGTATGACGTGTTGCGCCCGAGCGTTCATCGCCCGGGCGGTCACGGGGCCTTTTGGAGATCGTCCGCTGGTCGCTAGATAGTTGGAGCATGATCTGGGTTTATCTCGGTAGTGGGGTCGCGCTCGCATTGCTCGCGCTCGCAGTCTTCGACGTCACGCAGCGAACACACACGATCCTGCATAACTTTCCGATCATCGGGCACCTGCGCTACGTCCTAGAACGGATCGGCCCGGAGCTTCGCCAGTACATCGTCACCGACAACGATGAAGAGCGCCCGTTTACGCGTGACCAGCGCCGCTGGGTCTACGCATCTGCCAAACGACAAAACAATCGCTTTGGCTTCGGCAGCGACAACGAAATGGAGCGCGCAGCCAACTATCTCGTGATCAAGCACGCTCCGTTTCCGCCGCTCGTTGATCCGGCCCACAGCATTGAGAACGCGCACGGCAACGATCCGTATCTGTTGCCCTGCGCGAAGGTGCTCGGCGCCACGCGGGGCCGGCGCCGTGCTTTTAGGCCAGAGTCGCTGATCAATATCTCGGGAATGAGCTTTGGCGCACTCAGTGGCCGCGCGATCGAGGCGCTTAACCGTGGCGCGCGATCGGCGGGGTGCCTTCACAACACCGGCGAAGGTGGAATCTCGCCGTACCACCTCAATGGCGGCGAGATCGTCTTCCAGATCGGGACCGGCTACTTCGGCTGCCGCGACGATCACGGACGGTTCAGTCTCGATCAACTTGAACAGACGATCGCCGGTGCTCCGGTAAGGGCGATTGAGATCAAGCTGAGCCAGGGTGCGAAGCCTGGTCTTGGAGGAATTCTGCCGGGAGTGAAGGTGACACCGGAGATCGCGCGAATTCGAAACGTGCCCGTCGGCGTCGACTGCATCAGTCCGCCTGGCCACACGGCGTTCGGTAACCTCGACCAGCTACTCGACTTCGCTGAAACGATTGCCGAGCGCACCGGCTTGCCGGTCGGAATCAAGTCCGCGATCGGCGACCTGTCGGTCTGGCGCGACCTCGCCGACGCGATGGCAGACGGCCAGAGAGGGGTCGATTTCATTACGATCGACGGTGGCGAGGGCGGCACCGGCGCCGCCCCACTCTCGTTCACTGATCACGTGTCGCTGCCGCTGAAGATCGGCTTGACGCGCGTGTTCTCGATTTTCGCCGAACGCGGTGTCACCGATCGCGTCGTGTTCATCGGATCGGGCAAGCTCGGGCTACCGGAGGCGGCCTTGATGTCGTTCGCGCTGGGCTGTGACATGGTCAACGTCGGCCGCGAGGCGATGCTGGCCGTCGGCTGCATCCAATCTCAGCGCTGCCACACCGATCGGTGTCCGACCGGTGTGGCCACGCAACGCGCGTGGCGAACCCGCGGCCTCGACCCCGCTTCGAAGTCGGTGCGAGTAGCCAACTACATAACGCAGTTGCGCGGCGAGCTGCTGGCGCTCGCACGAACCTGCGGACACCCCCACCCTGCGCTGATCGGCGCCGGACAGCTCGAGTTAATCGACGGCAAATTCGGATCGCGGCCGCTGACGGAGGTCTTCGACTACCACGCCGAGTGGGGTGTGCCGCAAGGTCAGGCCCGCAAGTCACTTGAGGCGATTATGCGTGATGCCGCGCCACAGGCGGCCGGCCTCGGCTAAATCGTCATCGGCCATGGCGAGACGGCGCAACCCCTGCGCCAGCAACGCACCCAGCTCGCGATATGGACGAAGGTGCCTCAGCTGAACAAGCACGCCGACGAGCAGCTCGATCGAGAGCCCGCCTTCGCCGAAAGCGGACAACACGGCTAGCTAGACAGCGTGACGGTTACAGCACGCGATAGGTCACGTGGGTGACGCGCGGGGATTCGATCACCCGCGCGCACTCAAGACCGATCGCGTCGTGATCGTTGGGCTCGAACAGCTTCACTCCGCCGCCCATCACGACGGGCGAGATGTGCAGTTGGAGCTCGTCGAGCAGGCCGGCCTCAAAGAACTGGCGAATTGTGCTTCCAC
The DNA here is from genome assembly GCA_049274915.1 of Solirubrobacterales bacterium. GTDB lineage: Bacteria > Actinomycetota > Thermoleophilia > Solirubrobacterales > JACPNS01 > JACPNS01. The sequence goes on along the minus strand of JBASTN010000005.1, from coordinate 2,585 downwards.
CGCCGCCGACCAAAACGTCAGCGTCGCCCGCCGCGGCGCGCGCGTGACGCAACGCGCTGGAAACGCTCTCGACAAAGGTGAAGGTGGTGTCTTCGTCAGAGTCGATGGCCGGTTGAATTCGGTTGGTGAGAACTGTCACCGGAACGGCGAATGGCGGGTGATCGCGCCAGAAAGGTTCGCCGAGGTCGTACATCCGACGACCCATCACGACCGCGCCGGCACGCTCGAAGGTCTCGCGCAGGACGTCATCGTCGGCGCCGGTGTTTCCACCGTCGCGTCCGTGCATCTCCTCGAAGAAGGCGAGATCAAAGAGCCATTCTTGGATGCGCCGACCCTCGACGCCGAGCGGGTTCTCAGAGTTGTCGTTCGGCCCGGCCACGTAACCGTCGAGCGATATCGAAATATCTGCGATGACTTTTCCCATGCCCCGACTGTGACACACGCCGTCGCGGACATGAAGTCTCAATCAGCAAGGAGGTCTGTCGAAAGCGACGACTAGCTGGTCTGAACGCGAGAGTGCCCTCCGTGGGCGAACGCGGCGGAAATTCGCTCGAGGCTGTCCTCGTGTGACGCGTCTGTGAACTCACGAAACTCTCCGGTGACGATGAACGCGATCTGCTCGCCGAGATCGACGACGTGATCACCGATCCGCTCCATCGCCCGTCCGATCAAGAGCATGTACCCGGCCCACTGACGAATCTCGGCGGGAAGCGTCGGACCCACCGCGGTCTCGAACACTCGGCGGTTGCCGTCGTCTATCGAATCGTCCATGCGCACGAGGTCGAGAGCCCTGGTCACGTCGCGATCGTGGAAGGCGCGCGCAGCCTGGTCGATCATTGCGATCAGGTCCTTGCCCATCGCCGCGATGCGCGCGGGAAGGTCGGTCGGGTAGATGTATGGGCCGGCGAGCTTGACGAGTTTTGCGATGTTCACACAGCCATCGCCCATGCGCTCAATGTGGACTGCCATGTAACCGAGGCCGGTCAGCAGGCGCAGGTCGCCCGCGACGGGGGCCTGCCGGGCGATCACTCCGAGCAGCTCGCTGTGAATCGATTGATAGACCGCGTCGAGCTTGTCGTCGTCGGCGATGATGCGGTCAGCGAGCTCGGCGTCACGCTCGACGATCGCCTCGACAGTCTGAGACACGGCTACGCGCGCCAACGCCAACGCTTCGTCGGTTCGCTGAACCAGCCAGTCGAGGTCGTTTTGGAAACTGTCTCTCATATATGCGGATCCCGCACCCCCGGCCTTAACCGGGAGAGGCGGGATTGGCACTTATTCGTCGTTACGTCCAGCGAACCTGCCCTGCGTGCTGGGGCCGCCGCACAGAACCTACGTCACTCGTCTGAGTTAGTTCTACGGTTATTCGCTGCGCAAAGTGGCCTTGCTCACGACAGCCGCGCCCGTTGGCGTGCCGGTCTGGTCGGTCGCTCCACCGACATATCCGGCAATGATCGTCGTGGTGTCGCGGCCCTCTGTAACGCGGCCGGCGATTGCATAGTCAGGTGGCAGCTGAACACCTTGCTGGCCGGTCACGACGTAGAACTGGCTGCCCGAGGTTCCGGCCGGCTCGTCGCCGCCCTTTGCCATTGACACGGTGCCGAGCTTGTACTTGCCGGTCGGCTTCTCGGTGACCTTGTACCCCGCGTCACCGGTGCCGTCGCCCTTCGGGTCGCCCCCCTGGATCACGAAGTCCGCAACGATGCGGTGGAACCACGTGTTGTCGTAGACACCCTCTTCGGCGAGATGCGCAAACGAGGCCGCCGTCTTCGGGTTGTTCTTGACATCAAGCTCAACAGTGAAGTTTCCACAGTTGGTCGCGAAATCTACGAAGTGCTTCTTTGACGCGTCGAGCTTCTTCGTCGGCTTCTCCAGCTTGACCTGCTTGGGCTCGGGCTGTTCGGCCGGCTTGCACCCGTTCGAGTCGAGTCCCTGGGAGTTGACGTCGGCCCCACCGGAGTCCTGATCGTCGCCACATGCTGCAACGAATAGTGCCAGCGACAAAACGGCCAGTACAACTAAAACTTGCTTGAGGACCTTTGAATCCACTTTTCCCTCCCCAGAGACGGTTGACGGGCGCGGAGTCTAGCCGCGCGCGGCCGATATCCCGTCATTATCTCGACGATGCCGCGCCAGACCCATCACAAACACTCATCGCGCAAGGGCTACCGCAGACTGCTCGAAGCGATCGCTGGAATGAACAACGTCCACATCGTCGCCACTGGGCGCGTGAAACCGCGCGGCGGCAGCGGTCGCGCCCATGCGCCGATCGCCAAGGCGCGAGTAAACCCGTCGGGCTTGGCGATCACAATCAACTCGGAGGGCGCGGTCATCGACGCCTACATCGTCACCGACGATCCCGATGCGGTGATTGAGCAGCTCAAGCGCAAGGGCTTTCTTCGCGGGTAGGCGCGTACGGTTCGCAGAATCTGTAGTCTGAAACTCGTTATGTGTCGAGTGTTCGGAGCCGTTGCAGCCGCGCCGATTTCGGTCCGCCGCGAGTTGCTCGACGCCGTCAATCCGCTGATCCGCCAATCCGAAGCGCACGACTCTGGATGGGGCATGGCCGCCTATCGCGAGATCGG
>JBASTN010000004.1:0-8689 GCA_049274915.1 Solirubrobacterales bacterium | reverse complement strand
CCACTCGGCGGCGCGTCACCCTTCTCCAGGGCGAAGTTGAAGAGGATGTAGTTGGTCGCTCTCGTAATCAGCGTCGAGTTGGTGTAGCTGGGTCCGGGCTGCCCGTCGACGTAGGTCTGCAGCTTGTCGGCGGTCCAGTGCAATCCGAACGTGTGCCAACCGCTCATGTCGCCCTGCCACTCACCATAAGGTTTGACGCCGATCTGCTTGTTTCCGTTCTGCACGTAGTGATAGTTGAAGTACGCCATCGGATCGGCAAGCGAATCGAAGTACTCGAAGATGTCGATCTCCGGCGGCCAGTGGTCGTCAAGCGGAAGGTCAAGCATCCAGAACGCTGGCCAGCATCCTGCGCATTTCGGCGCGTAGCTGCGGGCTTCGATGTAGCCAAACTTGAATCCGAAGTCCTGGCCGCTATGGACCATGCCAGAGCTGTACGGAAAACCGTTCGTCGCTTCCTTCTTCAGGGTCATCGCGAGGTTGCCGCCGCTGACGCTGACGTTTTCCTTCTTGTAGAAGGCGTCCTCGATCGACGGGTTAAACGGGCTGCCGTACTCCCATTGGGCGTCGCCGCGGAGGCTGGCCCACTTGCTGGAGTCGAGCGTCGTGCCGTTGAACTCGTCGCCCCAGATCTGGTTCCAGGTCCCGGGGACACCGAGCGGCTGAGCGCCGGTCGGCGGCGGTTCGCTGGTACACGACAGCGCCGTGACGACAACCGGGGAGGTCGGCGAAGCGTTGCCGGACGCGTCAAACGCGGCGATCGAGAACGAACTCGACTGTCCGCAGCTGAGCGGCACGGCGTAGGTTGTGGCTGCCGTCGATCCGAGCTTCACTCCCGAACGGAAGATGTCGTAGCGAACTACGCCGACATTGTCGGTCGAAGCAGACCAGTTCAACGTCGCGGTTGTTTGAGTGATGTCGGTCGCGGTCGGATTGCCTGGTGCGGAGGGAGGGCTGCCGTCGCCACAGGCCGCGGCGGTGATGTTCAACGGGGAACTGGTTGATGCGTTCCCGGCGCGATCGAAAGCGACGACCGTGAACGAGGCGGTATTACCGCAGGTAAGTGCGACGGTCCGTGAGGTGTCGTGGGTCCAGTCGACCTCAACACCGTTGCGATGAACGTCGTAGACCGCAATTCCACTGCTGTCGGTCGACGCGTTCCAGCTGAGCAGGGCACTAACTGCCGTGATGCCGGTTGCGGTCAATCCACTGGGTGCAGTGGGCGGCGTGGTGTCCGGGCCGGGACCTGGCGGTGGGACCGGAGGAGTCGGCTCCGGAGCAGGCGGTGTCGGCTCGGGGGCCGGAGGCGTCGGCTCTGGCGGCGGTGGTGGCGGCGGGACGACCGCGTTAGCCACCTCAATCAACAACGACTTGGTGTCCGTGCGGTTTCCCGCTGCGGTCGCGACGACCTTAAGGCGGTGCCACCCATTGCTGAGCTTCGTGGTGTCGATCGCGGCGACGCCGTTGCTGCTGTACGAGTACGGCGCAGTGGTATCGGTAGTGCGAAGCGAGTTATTGATGTAGAAACGCACTGAGCGCAGCGTGTAGCTCGACTGTGCGGTCGCTCTGAAGGCTACGAGTCCCGAGACTTTCGCTCGGCTCGCTGGCGTCGTGATCGTGACGCTCACGGCGGCGCTGGCGCGGGCCTCGCGTTTCTTTGACTTAGCGCCGGCGCTGACCGCCGACGTAAGGAGTAGGAGGGTGATGACGGCGCAGCAGAGCGCAGCCACCCGTGCGGAGGACGAGCGGTGTAGACGCATGATTCGTTCCTGAGCTTGTCGGCATTTGCGGAGTAGGACCTGGTTATGCGACGCCTGCCGCGAGCCGAGAGAGGTTCACTGAGTGAGCCTCTGCGCTTCCTGCGTATGCACACGCATTGCGCGCGTGCCACTCCCTGGTCAACCTCTACCCATCGACCGTTCATCCCAACCCCGTGAGAGGGGATGGACGAGTGTTTGTCGCCCGATCGGGCGACCGCCGCTAGACGCCGGCGAGCTTGAGTGCGGCTTCGAGCTCTGCCGCGACGAACGGACCCTGCAGCTGCGATGAGACGCGCCCGTTCTTATCAATCACGAAGGTGAACGGCTCGCTTGTCAGGCCGTATTTGGCGATCTGCGGCCGGTATCCGGCGTCGGGATCGTTGTCCTTAAAAATCTCCTGGTGCACAAAGATCGCCTTGTCGCCGACCTTTGCCCGGACTTGTGCGGCCACGTCGATCACTGGGCCGCAGATTCGCGAGGCACAGAGCAACGGTGTCGCGAACAGCAGGACCACCGGCTTCTTCTGTTTGAGGGCGTCGTCAAGGCTGATGTCGTGCATCCCCGACGGTGGCTTGCGTGTGTCGATATCCGCAACGGTGCCGTCTTCGAGTGTGTCGGTCTTGATCGCGGGTGCTTTCTCGCCTGGCGCTGGTGCAGGATCATCAGAGCGCAGCACCACGCCCGACGATGCCGACTCAAATCCGTCGCTCGTCTTCGTCAGCGACATCAAGTTCATCTTTCGAACGTCCTTGCCCGCATTGAAGATCGCCGTGTAAAAGCCGCTGCCGATTGTGTCGTAATCGCTCGCCGATGTGACGCTGCGGAACTCCTTCGGCACGTCGAGGGCGTGGGCGGCGACGGCGAATGGGCCTTGCGCGGGCGACTTAGAACTTTCCGCGATGTAGATCACGGTCGGCCCCCAGATCGGCTTCCGGTCGATACTGAAGAGTCCGAACGGGAAACGGTTGACGCGTCCGGCGACGATGTCGTTGGCTGCCGGCAGCAAGCTTGTGCCGTCACCGGCCTTCGCTTCGCTGCGAATCGCGGCGAAATTCTTCGCGCCGTCGGTTTGCGGGAAGTCAGCGGGGTTGACCTTGGCTGCGGCCTTGATCTGCGCGATCGGATCAGCGTCGGCAGTCGTTTCGTCGCCGCAGCCGGTCGTAGCGACTGCGAGTGCGGCAGCGATCGCTACAGAAACCGCGATGCGCGACGTGCGCTGGCACTTGGACTGGAACGTGCGCTGGCACTTGGACTGGCGGGACCGACCTGGCATTGCGCGGGCAACTATATGCGTGTCAAATCGAGATGTTCCCAATTGGCGAAGTTGCGCGGTGCAGATATCATCGTCGGCTCTTCGGCGCCTGCTCGCGCTCGTCCGTCGTTCAAATCGAAGGATTTCCCCATGATTCACCAGTCTTTGATGTCGCCCGCGCTCGCTGAGCGCGTAGCCGTACGGAGCGCGCAATGAGCGACGTCAAGCAACGTATTGCCGTCGTGGGCGCCGGTCCGTCCGGTTTCTATGCAACCGGACAGCTGCTCAACGAGGGGTTCGCCGTCGACCTCTACGACCAGTTGCCGACGCCGTTCGGCTTGGTGCGATTCGGGGTCGCGCCAGATCATCCGAAGATCAAGAACGTCACGCGCGTCTACGAGAAGACCGCTGCGCACCCGGATTTCCAGTTCTTTGGTGGCGTCACGCTCGGAACGGACATCAGCCGCTCGGATCTGCTCGACCGCTACCACGCCGTCGTTTACGCGACCGGCACCAGCGCCGACAATCGTCTCGGCATCGATGGCGAGGATCTCGCCGGATCACACCCGGCGACCGAGTTCGTGGCCTGGTACAACGGCCACCCGCATCACGCCGACCGCGAGTTTGACCTTTCGGCCAAGCGTGCCGTCGTTATCGGCAACGGCAACGTTGCGATCGACGTAGCCCGCATGCTCGTACTAGATCCGGCAGAACTTGCTCCGACCGACACGGCCGACCACGCGATCGCCGCCCTGGCTGAGTCGCAGGTCGAGGAAGTGATTTTGCTCGGGCGCCGCGGCCCCGCTCAGGCTGCATTCACTAACCCGGAACTGCTTGAGCTCGGCGAGCTCAAGCGCGCCGACGTGATCGTCGACCCGGCCGATCTCGAGCTTGACGCCGCAAGCGAGGCATGGCTGGCCAGTGACGAAGCTGACGCCACTTCACGCAAGAACGTCGAGATTCTGCGCGAGTACGCACAACGCGAGCCGACCGGCAAGAGTCACCGCGTTGTCCTGAAGTTCTTACGTTCCCCCGTCGAGATCCTCGGCGAAGACAAAGTCGAGGGCATCCGCATCGGCGTCAACAAGATTGAGACAGGCGACAACGGCGCGCTGCGTGCCGTCGACGCCGGCGCGACCGAGGACATTGAGTGCGGTCTCGTGCTGCGCTCGATCGGCTACCGCGGTCGTCCGATCGAAGAAGTCCCATTCGACGACCGTCGCGGTCTGATTCGAAACGAAGGCGGTCGCGTGACCGGTGAGGACGGAGCACCCCTGCCGGGTGAGTACGCCGTCGGCTGGATCAAGCGCGGCCCGTCGGGCGTTATCGGCACCAACAAAAAGGACGCCGCCGACACGGTCGCCCGCATTATTGAAGACCGCGAGGCGGGTCGTCTCGGCCAGCCGACGATCGACGACGACGCGCAGGCCTGGCTCAGCGATCGCACCCCGAATCTGACCACCTGGGAAGGCTGGTGTGCGATCGACACGCACGAGCAGGGTCTCGGCGAGCCGCATGGTCGCCCGCGCGTCAAGCTCGTCAACCTTGAAGAGATGTTCCGGATCGGGCTCGGCAGTCGAGACGGCGACCGAACCCCGGCCGCTTAGCGCCCTTCGAGTTACCCGTTGATCGGCGCCGGTTCAGGAACTGGTGCCTGGCCATCAAGCGCATTGAGCGCTTTCTCGACCGACGTCGAGATACAGGTGAACATTGGTGTGTCACGGGCCGTGTACCGGCTTGACTCAGTTTCGCGAAGGCGTTGTACGAGGTCGAGGAAGTCAGCGGGCTCGTCGGCCTCGAAAGACAGCACGAAATCTTGATCGTCGAGCCCGAACGAGTAGGAGGTGTTGAGGTTGATGTGCGGGTACTCGCGCCCAACCTTGATGTGCTCCATCATCACTCGCTTGCGCTCCTCGAGGTCGAGCAGATACCAGTCGCGCGTCTTGACGAACGGGTAGACGAATAGATACTTGCCTGAACCCGGGTGGATCTTCGTCCGGTCCTCGTCGCTGTACGGCGAATCCTTCGTCATCGCGAGGAACGAGTAGCTGATCTCCGCGTGGCGCAGCAGGCCGCTCTGATTGAGCAGTACGTGTAGTTCGTGGATGTGGTCGAGGTTCGGCGACGCGGTCCAGAGCAGTAGGTCGGCCGAGCCTTTTGTACCCACGGTCGAGTAGGCGCGCAGAAAGTCGTCGGTCGCGAAGTCGTTGCAGGCGGCGGCGAACTCACTCTTGTCTCGCGTGCGCTCTTCTGGAAGACGGCGACGCCAGGCCGGATCGACCTTGAAGAATGTGAACTTAACGAACGACTGGCCGGCCATCAATACCCCTCAAATACCTGATTGGGAGTGGGCGCACGGGCATTACGTGCGTGGCCGTCAGTATAGTCGCGGCAATGACTCGGCCAGAGGTCCGTTCTCACGTACCGGGCCGCCCGATCTGGCTGTCTAAAGCGGCTTCGCGCGGTATCCGACGCTCCGGCGCCGGCGCTTCATCGATCGTTTTTCTGGCTCTCCTGGCGCTCGTGTTTGCAACCGCTGCCGAGGCCAAGCGCGGTGCCGTAGACCAATCCAAGGCAGCCACGCTTTTGTTCATGCCCGGGCCGATCAGATCGTCGGCACCGCTGCTGGCGGATGAGCTCGAGAAGATCGACGGATTCGAAGTCGGATTGTTCAGCCCAACGCTTGGTCGTTACAGCCCGGCTCAGATGATGCTTGACATCGGCCAAGGCGCTCGCGTTGCGAGCAGCCTTTATAGCCCGGTCGTCGTTGCGGTTCCGGGCCTGGTTTACGACGATCAGACCGCCAGTGGATGTGTTCGGGGCTGGCGCGCGCTTGAGCGCCGAGCAGAAGACACTCCAGGCGAGATAGACCCGGGATTGCTGGGCGAGACGCTGGCCGCCGCGAACGCCAGCCCCGCATGGGTCGCAGGTCGCGGCGAGAGTACGGCCTCGGCGTTGGCCGCGGTCGAGGCGACACGCCCGGACGGCTGCGGCGAGCTGCGCAAGGCGCAGATCGTTCCGCCGGCTCGCCTTTTTGAGAACATCGAGGGATTGCTGCACACCAATCGTCTTGTGGTCGCCGGGTTGCCCCCGGGAGCCGCTGGCTTGCGGACGATCAGGCGGCTGGCGGCGTCGGCCCCGGACCGGATGTTGATCGTCGTGCAGGCGCCTCCCGATCCCGCGCGCATTCGATTGCTGACAGTCGGCATTCATAAGCTTGACCGAAATCCCGATCTCACGCCGTTTAAACCGGGCAGCCTGACCTCATCGACGACACGGCGCGACGGACTTATCGCCGCGACCGACATCGCGCCGACGATTCTCAGGCGTCTCGCGATCGCTGAACCCGATGGCATGCAGGGCCAGCCGATCGAACGAGCACCGGCGATGACGTCTGGCGAGTTACGTGAGATGGCACAGCGGCTAGAGCTGGTCGCCGGACGACGGCTCCCCTTCGGCCGTGGCGTGCTGGTCCTGTTCTGCCTGATGTTGATCGCCGTGCTTGGTCTCGGCCGTGTCACCGGCCGCTACGAGGAACTCGCGCGCACCTCGCAGCGAGTCGTAGGTCTCGCACTGCTCTGGCTACCGGCGCTGTTGCTGTTGTCGGCGGCGCTGCGCCCGACGCGCATGATCGAGACGGACATAACCGCCGGCGGTTCGATTCTGCTGGCGCTGATCACCGATCGGCTCGTGCGATGGCCGCGTGCGCCCTGGATTCCCGTCCTGACAACACTGGCCGTACACGCGCTCGATTTCGCGCTGCTCGGCTCGAAGTACACCGGAGAGTCGCTGCTCGGATCGAACCCGCTTTACGGCGCGCGCTTTTTCGGCGTCGGCAATGAGCTCGAAGCGGTCTTCACCGTCAGCGCGCTGATCGGTGTGGGGGCGTGGCTCTGCGATCGCAAGATCAAACATCCGGCGCGCTGGTTCGCGGCAGCCGGCGGGGCAATGGTGATGTTTCTCGGACTCGGTCGTCTTGGTGCAGACGTCGGCGGGGTGGTGATGGTTACGGCAGGGTTCGGCGTGGCGGCGGTCTACGCGGCCCGTCTACGGCTCACGCCCGCGAGGATCGCCTTGATGTTCCTCGTACCCGTGGTCGCGTTGGGATTGATCATTGGGCTCGACGCGGTTTCCGGCGGCGAATCGCATCTCTCACGCACGGTGATGCGCGCAGATAATGCCGGCGATATCGGCACCGTGATCGACCGCCGCTTCCGCGCCAGCATCAACGGCGCCAAGTCCGACGGGATCTGGGTTTTCGTGCTCGCGTCGCTATTGCTGCTCGGTTGGGCATGGCTGAAGCGCGATCGATTGATGGGCCGCCTGACCGGCGCCGATGAGGATCCGGCAGCGCGCAGGCCGTATCGTGCCGCGCTGGTAGGTGGTGTCGCGGCGACGATCGTCGGGGCGCTGGCCAACGACTCTGGGCCGGCAATCCTGATCATCGGCACGATCTACCTGCTGATGGGGTTGTATTACCTGCGCGGCCGTCCGCTCGAAGGGCCAACTCCGTAATCCGGCCCGCGCCGGGATTCGGCCCAGCAGTCGGCGGCCGGAGACAACCAGCCATCGGAGGTCCAGGTGAGTACCGATTCACCCAAGCAGGATCCGCTACCGCAGGGCGACCCAGGCGGTAAATCGCTCAGCGGCGGGTTTTGGGTGTTCGCCGGAGTCCTAACCGCGCTCTTCGCGCTGGTCGCCGACTCACTTATCGGCGGCATGACGATCGCGATCGCGCAGGCGATCGCCGGGATCGACGTCTGCCTGGATGGCTTCAGTGATGTCGTGGTGATCGCGCTGTTTGCGTTCGCCGTGACCACTTCGGTGCTGATCGGCAGGTGGGTCTACGGGCTGCGTCGCTGGGTTGGGGTAAAGAGCGACGACGAGGCCTGGAGTAGATACATCCGGTCACGCTTCACCCTGGGCTCGATGATCGTTTACTGCGGTTTCACCCCTCTAAAGCTGGCATTTATGGCAGCAGCGATCTACTGCCGGGCCTCTTAAAGAGGCATGTAGCCTGGATTCCGGCGGTTACCCGAATATCACTACTTGACTCCTGGGCGATTACCGTGCAAACTCAGTAGGAATTAATGGATCCGCACGGATGTGTCGATCCTTAACTTCGTGACTATGGGGTCTGGACCCCAGTCCACACGGGTTAAAACTTGCATCAATAACCCGATCATGGGGGATCGGAAGGACGATGAACCGACTTACGAATCGCAGCCAGCTTGGCACCGACCTGGGGTTCTCGCTGCCCGAGTTACTGGTAGTAGTGCTCTTCTTGGGAATTCTCACGGGGATTGCCGTGCCGTCATTTCTGGGCCAGCGCGATAAGGCTCGTGACGCATGCGTTAAAGCGCAGCTTCGCGCTGCCTACACCGCTGGCATGACCTATGCGGTCGGCAACGACGCGTCGTTTGAAAACCTCGACGTCAACGCGTTGAATTCGATCGACCGGTCGCTTCCGACCGTCGCAACCAACGGTTGCCTACAGTCGGCCGCATTCAGTGTCGGCGACACTGCGGGAGCGGGCGCAACCTGTGCCGGTGTGCCGGACCGCAACTCGTTCTGCGTCTATCTGCGACTAGCCAACAACGTTTCATACAACATCGTCCAAGGGGACAACGGGTCTTTACGACGCGAATGCGCTGTGCCCGTAAACACCGCTGCAGGCGGC
>JBASTN010000003.1:0-27883 GCA_049274915.1 Solirubrobacterales bacterium | reverse complement strand
CTAAAGAGCGGCGCCGCTCGGGCAGTTGACTTCGGCGCCCTCTTCGTCTTTAACGCGGAACGAAGAGCCGCAGCCGCAAGCCGCGACGACATTCGGGTTGTTCACCTGAAAGCCGGCGCCGGTTAGGCCGTCGACGTAGTCGACCTCTGAATCTTCGACGTAGCGAAGCGAAAGCTCGTCGACGAGAATCTTGATGCCGTTGGTCTCGAAGATGTGGTCGCCGTCGCGCTGTTCGTCTAGCGCGAGCGAGTACGTGAAGCCAGAACAGCCGCCGCCCTTTACCCCGACACGCAGGCCTGCGTCGTCGATGCTCTTGTTCTGCCCGGCGAGATAGTCCTTGACCTTCTCGGCGGCGATGTCAGTGAGATTCATCATTTGGTGAGATTCATCATTCGCTTCGGTCATTGGCGCGTAGTTCCATAAAAGGTAGTTCGATAAATTGACTGCAGTCCACTTTACCGTGTCGGGCGGGCGATCTAGCCGTAAATTGCCCTTTTTCTAGGTATCGGCAAACGTACTAGTCAGCGATACCCTTGCTTGGTGCCTGAGACCAGCGAACTGAAGCAACGGATCGAAGAAGGTCTCCCGGGGGCGATCGTGGCCGTCGAGGACACAGTCGGCGACGGCAATCACTTTCTGGCCGTTGTCACCGCCCCTCAGTTCACAGGGCTTACGCGAATCCAGCAGCACCGGATGGTCAACGAGATTTTTGGCACCGAACTCGGTGGACGGATTCACGCGTTGTCGATCAAGACACACGCCCCGTCCACCAGCGACTCGCCGAGCGGCGATTAGCGCCGACATTGCCCGAGGAGGCGACGATGGAAAACGAACTGCGTGAACACATTCAAAAGCTGATCAACGAGAACGATGTGATCCTGTTTATGAAGGGCAATCCCGACGCACCCGCGTGCGGATTCTCGGCCCGAGCAGCCGGAGCATTGAACGCGCTCGGAAAGCGTTACGCGGCGGTTGACATTCTGCCCGACCCGCGGATCCGCGAGGAGTTGACCGCGATCAGCGACTGGCCAACGATTCCGCAGCTGTTCGTCAACCACGAACTTGTCGGCGGCAGCGACATAATGGTGGAGATGTACGAAACCGGCGAACTCGCCGAGCTGCTCGGTGTGGAACAACCGGACGCCGCAACTGAATCGGCACCGACAGAGCCCACGCCGCAACCACAAGCGCAAGGCTTGCAACTCGAGACCCGGCTGGACTGACGGCTGTCGGTCGGGACAACGACCCAGCACGCTTCCTTCTCGGCTGCGCCGCGCACCCCCTATGTCAGTTAAAATCGTCTGCGATAGCACGACCTACCTGACACGTGAGCAGATCTCCGACTTTGGCATCAAGGAGGTCAGCCTGTCGGTTGTCTGGGGCGACGAGAGCGTGCCCGAGCTCTCAATCACCGATCTCGATTCGTTTTACGACGAGCTTCGTGAGATGAAGAACCTGCCGACGACCTCACAGCCGTCGGTCGGGGAGTTTCTCGAGGTCTACCGCCCGATCATTGAAGCCGGAGACGACATTGTCTCGACGCACTTCTCCAGCGGAATCTCGGGTACTTACGACTCGGCATCGCAGGCCAAGCAACAACTCGTTCGCGAGGGCGTGGGTTCGTCGCGGATCTCCGTGATCGACACCGGTTCGGCGTGCGGTGGCTACGGACTGATCGCACTGGCCGCAGCCAGCTGTGCGCGCAGCGGCGGCAACCACGCTGACGTGCTGCAGAAGGTCTACGAGATGACTGAACGGTTGAGCTTCTGGTTCGCGGTTGACACGCTCGAATACCTGCGACGTGGCGGCCGCATCGGTGCCGTCGCCAACGCCGTCGGCACAGCGATCCAGATCAAGCCGATTCTGACCGTCACCCAAGAGGGCATCATGCCGGTCGAGCGGGTTCGTACCGAGAGCCGAGTGCTTTCGCGCATCATCGACCTCGGTGTGCAGCACATCCCTGAAGGCGGAGGATTTATCGTCCAGCACGTGCAGGCTCCCGACCGAGCACAAAAGGTCATCGACGGACTGACTGAAAGACTTGGTTACGGGCCGGTGATCATGCCTGGCGAGATCGGACCGGTGATCGGCGCACACGTCGGCCCCGGCTTGATTGGGGTGGGCGTCTACCCACCCGGGCTGATCTACCAGAGTTGATCGACCGGGGCTGGTCAGTCGGGACTGGTTGCCTAAGGACCTATGCCAGTAGGCCCTCGGCCACCTAAGCGGCGTGTGCCTTCTTGAACGCGATCAAGCCACTCGCAAGCATCATCAAGGCAAATTCCCTGCGGTGCTTTTGACGTTGCCTTTGGACGCTTGATCGGGATCGCGTCGAGCGTGCCTTTCAGCAACTTGTGGTCATCGCAATTCGCGCCGCTCTGATTGAGTCCGATCGGGACACCGGCGCCTTCGCAGAGAACTGATCGTTTCGCCCCTTTTTTACCTCTATCAGTGGGGCTTGGTCCGGTCTTTGGGCCGCCGAGCGGTGCTTTGGTCATCGCGCCGTCGGCCGCCAGCCACTCCCAGTCGATCCCGACCTGCTCGTCGTATTCAAGGAGTCCCAGGCGCCATATCTCGTGGAACATTCCGGCTGCGCGCCACTCCTGAAAGCGCCGATGCGCCGATCAAGACGAGCACGGGCCGACCAGATCGGGGGCATTCCACTGCATAGCTGTACGCAGCACCAGCAAGATCGCGTTCATCGCGTCACGGTCGGGTACGCGCGAGATCCTTGAGTGCTGGCTTGATTATCGATCAATCCGCGACGAGTACTTGATCGTCGAGGGCGGTGCGCTCGCCGGCACAGGAGCGCATTCATACAGCGAAGGCAACGCCACATATGGATCAGAAAAAGCTGCGGAGTTTTCGGCTGACTGATTGGGCTAGATCGCGCTGAACCCGGGAGATCGGTGGCTCGGGCCGCTCGTCGCCGGCCGATGTTTATCCACCACGTCTCCAAAACCCCACGGGTTCTTCACACCCACACCAAGCGCGCGCAGTTAACTTGCGTGACGTCGCTGCGATGACGCTCAGAACATCGTCGTGGATCACGCTCCCCAGCCCTCCGCCACCCGAAAAGGACGCGCCTAACATGACCTCCGCTCGCAGTTTTCCGCACTTCGTGGCAGCAGTTTTCGCTGCCGTCGCATGTCTTGGCGTTGCTCTCCTTGCACTCGGTGCCCAACCGGCCGCCGCGGTGTCAACGACTCTCGTGATCAACGAGGTCGACTACGACCAGCCGAGCAGCGACACCGCCGAGTTTCTTGAGATCAAGAACGTTTCGGCCAGCACGATCAACCTCGACCCGTACTCGGTCGAGTTCATCAACGGCGCAAGCGGCGGAGCGGCGAACTACCGGTCGCTCGATCTTCCGAACTTCAACCTCGCAGTGGGTGACTACTACGTGATCTGCGGTGACGCCACAAAGGTGACCAACTGCGATCTCGACACCACGCCGAACACCGACCTAATCCAGAACGGTGCCCCCGACGCGCTCGCGATCAAAACTGGAAGCACGCTCGTCGACATCGTCAGCTACGAGGGCAACACCGCCGGCGGCTATGTCGAGGGCTCGGGTGTCGGACTGATCGACGACGCATCCTCGGCGATCGAGGGCATCTCCCGCTGCGCCGACGGCAACGACACCGACAACAACGCCGGCGACTTCACGGTGGAGACGATCACGCCTGGCGCCGGAAACGACTGTGGGACTGTGACTCCGCCCGCTCCGACCGAGAAAATCTCCGCGATCCAGGGTGCGGTCCACACGTCTCCCTTCGCAGGCCAGAGCGTCACCACCAACGGCATCGTCACAGCCGTCGCCGGCAACGGCTACTACATCCAGGAGCCCGACGCGACGATCGACGCGAACCCGGCGACGTCAGAAGGCATTTTCGTCTTCACCTCATCGGCTCCCGCGGTCGCCGTCGGCGACTCTGTGTCCGTGCAGGGCTCGGTCAGCGAGTATCGCGCGGGCGGCTCCGGCGGACTGGGCAACTTGACCGTCACCGAGTTGACCGGGCCTGTCACGACCGTCGTCTCCAGCGGCAATCCGCTGCCGACCACGACGACGATCGGCTCAGCCGGCCGCGTTGCGCCGACAACAGTGATCGATGACGACGCAACCGGCTCAGTCGAGACCAGCGGGTCGTTCGATCATGCCTCCGACGGGATCGACTTCTACGAGTCGCTCGAAGGCATGCACCTGACGATCAACAACGCGGTCGCCACCGGACCAACAAACAACTTCGGTGAGATCTCGGTGCTCCCGGACAGCGGTGCGGGCGCAGGCTTGCGCACGCTGCGCGGAGGCATCATCGTCCGGCCGACAGACTTCAACCCCGAGCGCGTGATCCTCGACGACGTGATCACAGCGACGCCGCAGGTCAATGTGGGCGACGGTTTTGCCGGTCCGGTCGCAGGTGTACTCGACTACTCATTCGGCAACTTCAAACTGCAGGTGACGGGGGCGGTCGCGCGCGTCGACAACGGACTCACCCCGGAGGTCACGAGCGCGGTAAACCCCGGCGAGATCTCAACTGCGGGTTACAACGTCGAGAACCTCGACGCAAACGACCCCGACACAAAGTTCGAGCGGCTCGCGGAGCAGATCGTTGTCAACCTCCGCTCCCCGGACATCCTTGCACTCGACGAGGTGCAGGACAACAACGGTGCGACCAACGACGGCACCGTCGCGGCCGACCAGACTCTTGCAAAACTGATCGATGCGATCGCTGACGCCGGCGGCCCCACCTACTCGTGGCGATCGATCGACCCGGTCAACGGGCAGGACGGCGGCGAGCCCGGCGGCAACATTCGCGTCGCCTTCCTCTACCGCAGCGATCGCGGAGTGAGCTTTGTCGACCGTCCGGGCGGAACCTCCACCTCGGCGACGACGGTCGTGGCCCAGCGCAATGTCGCGAGTCTTTCGGCCAGTCCCGGCCGCATCGACCCGACGAACTCGGCGTTTTCCAGCAGTCGCAAGCCGCTGGTCGGCGAGTTCAGCGTTCGTGGCGAGCGCCAGCCGATCTTCGTGATCGCCAACCACTGGAACTCGAAGGGCGGCGACAACCCGTTGTTCGGACGCTTCCAGCCACCGGTTCTCAGCTCGGAAGTGCAGCGAGTGCAGCAGGCTCAGATCGTTCACGACTTCGTCGAGTCGATCGTCGATGTCAATCCGGCGGCGTCGGTTCTGGTGATCGGCGACCTCAACGACTTCGGGTTCTCGCAGCCGTTGACGAC
Organism: Solirubrobacterales bacterium; assembly: GCA_049274915.1. Taxonomy (GTDB): domain Bacteria; phylum Actinomycetota; class Thermoleophilia; order Solirubrobacterales; family JACPNS01; genus JACPNS01. The sequence continues at coordinate 22,642 of JBASTN010000003.1, read as the reverse complement.
GCTGAAGGGTGCGGGGTTGCTCGCTGATCTTGCCGACGCATTGCCCGAGTCCGAGCGATACTCGTACGTGTTCGACGGAAACTCGCAGCAGCTCGATCACGCGTTGGCGAGCAGCTCACTGGCGAGCCGCGCAGAGCTCGATCTGGTTCACGTCAACGCGGAGTTTGCCGACCAGGCGAGCGACCACGACCCGACGCGGGCCAAGTTCTGCCACGACACCACGCCGCCGCGCCTGCGCATCGAGCTGTCCAAGCGCTTCCGCACCTCGAGCAACGGTGAATACATCCAGTTCAGGACGGCAGTGGGGGCGGCAGACCTGCTCGATCCTGCTCCGCAGGTGGAGTTCGTCGGGATCTCACGCGTCGGTGGAGGTGTGCCCGACGATGAGATCGAAGCGCTCGGTCCGAACTTCTTCAGGGCACCAGCGCAAGATCCGCCGGGAGCCGAGGCGCGCGAGTACGCGATCACCTACCGCGCCACGGACAGCTGCGGAAACGTCTCGACGGCTTCGATCATCGTCAAGGTGCCGCTGCTGAATGAGCCGCCGCACGCCTGGTGAGAGAGCGTGAGTGCCGCATTCACCCACGTGTCTCCAAAACCCCACAGCATCTTCACTTGACATACCGACCGGTAACTGTACGTTGCCACCTCCGACCTCCGACCGTCAACTTTCAAAGGAGCTCTTCCTGATGTCAGCGCCACAACGGCTCTCGATCAGTCTGTCCAAACTGGTCCTCGCCGCAATCATCGTCACCATTGCACTGCTCTCGGTAGTCGCGTCCGCGTCCGCCGTCGTCGCCACTGAGCGGCCGATGCGTCTCACTCTTCTGCACAACAACGACGGTGAATCAAAGCTCGCCAGTGGCTCCTCGATGGCTGGTTACGGCGGAGCGGCCCGCTTCAAGACCGTGACCGACCGTCTGCGCGCAGCTGCAGACGCCCGAGTGACGAACTCCCAGACTAGCGGCGCCGCCGGCAAGGGCACGTTGATGGTTTCGTCGGGAGACAACTTCCTCGCCGGGCTTGCCTTGCTCAAGGGCTTCAGCTCCGGTCCGCCGTGGCCCGACGCGATTGCGATCAACGCACTCAACTACGACGCGATCACACTCGGCAACCACGAGTTCGACTTCGGACAGGCGCGTCTCGCCGAGTTCATCTCCGGTGTCGACAGCGACGTGCCTTTCATCAGCGCCAACCTCGGATTCGAGAGCACGATCCCGGCACTGCGCTCGAAGGTGTCGAGCGGTCGCCTCAAGCGCTCGACCATCGTCGGCAGCGGCTCTGAGCGGGTCGGTGTGATTGGCCTGACCACCGCCGACATCGCCGGCATTTCGTCTCCCGGCAATGTGCGCATCGAGGCTGACCTCGCCGCGGTTGTCAACCGCGAGGCAGGACGCCTCCACCGCGATGGCGTGAACAAGGTGATCGTCTCGGCGCACCTCCAGTCGATCCTCAACGACGAGGCGCTGATCCCGCTCGTGCGCGGCGTCGACATCTGGATCGCCGGCGGCGGCGACGACCTGCTTGCCAGCCCTGACGACACGTTGATCCCGGGTGACAGCGCGGTCGGTTCGTACCCGAAGTCGGTCGTCGACAAGAACGGCGCCCCGGTGCTGGTCGTCTCGACTGCTGGTGAGTACAAGTACGTCGGTCGCCTGAGCGTCGACTTCTCGGCGCGCGGCACAGTGCGTTCGGTCGACCAGACACGCTCCGGTCCAATGCGTGTCTCCGGAACGCTGAGCGACCCAGACTACGCGCCCGAGGACGCTGCGGTCAAGGCCGACGCCGTCGACCCGGTGACCAGCTTCTCGGCGAGCCTCGCGGCCGAGCCGGTAGGTTCAACCGAGGTTGCGCTGCAACGCACCACTTCCGGCAGCCCGAGCAATGACCCGATCCGCCGCCGTGAATCCGGCTTCGGCAATCTCGTCGCCGACTCATACCTCTGGAAGGCACGCCAGCTCGCTGCGGGCAACCCGCAGATCGACAGCCCTCAGGTGGCAATCGCCAATGGCGGCGGCATCCGCGCCGACATCCCTGTAGGTGCGATCAACAAGGCACAGACCTTCGCGACGCTGCCGTTCTTCAACCAGATCTCGGTGGTTGAAGACGTCGAGTGCGAAGAGCTGCGCCAGTTGCTCGAGCGCGGCTACTCGGGTCTGCCGAGCATCACTGGTCAGTTCGCGAACATCGCCGGCATGCGCGTGGAGATCGACGCGACGCAGCAGGTCCAAGTGATCAGCGCAGCGCCAGCCGCGGTGACGATCGTCACACCGGGCGAGCGCGTTCGCAACCTCTGGCTCGACAACGGAACGCCGACGAACACCGCCGACGACACGCAGCTGATCGCGAGCGGGACGGCAGTGCCGGGCTGCGCGTCGGTCGACCTGGCGACCGTCGACTTCACCGCCAGAGACGGCGACCGCTACCCGTTCACCACCCAAGGCCTGACGCCGCTCAATGTGGGGGCCATTTACAACCAGGCGCTTGAGGACTTCATCATCGCACCGGCCGCGTCCGGCGGTCTCGATGGCGTCGTCGCGGCAGCCACGTACCCGGTCTCGCCGGGCGGCGTGCGCCGCATCACGATCGCCGGCGACTGAACCAACCAGATCATTCTCAACAGTGCCCCCGGAGTCAATCACGGCCCCGGGGGTGCGGGATGCTCGGTAGAGCCCTAAAAATCGGTACGCATTACCAACGCGCCGCATGCAGATCCTCGCGATCGTCGTTTTCGGTGCCCTGCTGATCGTGAGCAGCGCGCTCGCGGCGACGAGGTTGACTTCGAAGAATTCCGTTTCGTATCGGTTCGCCGCCAGCGGCAACGAAAGTTTCGCAGGGATGAATTGCGGCGGCGGTTCCGATAATCGCGCGCGCAATCGAAGCGCCGACTAACGGGATCAGATCGAGGAACGCGATCAAGACCGCCAACGGCGCCGCGAACGGGACGATCAATTCGCTTATCGAGGTAGTCGACTGGGAGCCCAAGCGCCAATGCCAAGAAAACGGCGATCCGAACCGAGAACCCGGGACGAGGTCTAACGGCGGCGGCGCAAGCCGCGCAGCACGAGCGCACCGCCGACGAGGAATCCGGCTGCTGCCGCGCCGACCGTCAGCTGCTGCTTGTGTTCGGCGACAAAACCACGCCAGTCGGTCAGCCGGGCCACCTCGGTGCGAGCAGACTCGACCGATGCGACCAACGCGGTGCGATTCTCCTCAATCGAGGCGCGGATCTCTTCGGGGCTGCGTTGCGGCATTTACTTGTCGTCCTGGATGAAGGTCGGTTTCGGTTTCGCTGGCCGTGCGTCTTCGGCAGCTTTCGCCGCCGCTTCAGGGTCCGTCACGATATCGCCACCGATCTCCTCGACCGCGACGCTCTCGAACTCCTGAATCGGCTCATCGTCGATCTCGGCCTTGAGCGCCTCTTGGGTTTTCTTCGCCTCGGAGATCGCCTGCGACGGAACGATGTGCGAGCCCTTCTTGATTTTCTTCAACGCGAACACAGCCGCCATGCCGCCGATCACAAATGCTGCGATCGCGACGATGAAAAAGCCGAGCCAGATGTAGTCACCGATTGCATCGGAGATCAGAAACGCGACCCCGATCAGCAGGATGAATATTCCGAAGAACGCGAAGACACCACCGACGATGGTCGCAACCGAGCCGCGCATCAGGTTCTTCAGCGAGATCACAACCTCGGCCTTGGCGAGCTCGATCTCTTCGTGCACCAATTTGGTGGTGCGATCGATGATCTCGCCGATCGACTGTCCAAGCGGCGGCTGGCTGTTGCTGGGATTCGTCATCGGAGCGACCGATCGGTCGATCGGCAGCTGGGCTTAGTCAATTGGCGGGGGCTCATTGAAAGCTCGTACCCAAATCTGCTCTGCGACCTTACGTGCGACGATCGCGGAAAGCGCGCCGACGCCGGCAAGGATGCCTGACCAGACGAGTCGCTTGACCATGTCGTTCTGCATGAATTCGAGGTGCCTTCCGGTCCGAGGATTGCCATCTTGATTAGCAACGGCGCGCCGCCGAAACAACTACCAGCTGTAGCTGCCGGGGACGCGGTTCGCAAGAGACGGGAGCTTATCGCGGATACCCGCCTGCGCGGCAAGGTCGAGCGGCGCCGCAACGACGCTTTCGCCCTCGTCTCCCGCTCGGGCGAGCACCGTTCCCCATGGATCAATGATCATCGAGTTGCCGTACGAGCGGCGATCGCCGTCGTGGTATCCAAACTGGTTGGCGGCGACGACGAAGACTTGGTTTTCTACCGCGCGAGCACGCAGCAGTAGCTCCCAGTGCGCTTCGCCGGTCACGTAGGTGAACGCCGCTGGCACGAAGTGCACGAGCGTTCCGCGCACGGCGAGGATGCGGTACAGCTCAGGGAATCGAAGGTCGTAACAGACTGTTAGACCCGCCGGGATGGCGGTTGCATCTCCTGGCGAACCGACTCCGCCGGCCGTCAGCTGGGTGGTGACAATCTCGGTGCCCGGGTCCTCGTGATCGGACTCGCGGTAGCTCTTACCGGCGACCTCGACATCGAACATATGGATCTTTCGGTAGGTCGCCTTGATCTCGCCATCGGGGCCGAGGTGAACACAGGTGTTGGCGAGCTTGTCGTGCCCATCAATCAGTTCGACGATCGAACCGGCAATCAAATCGATGTTCAGTTCGTCGGCGAGCTTTGACGCCCACGTGATCGTCGGACCGTCGAGCGGTTCGGCACCCTCGAAGTACTGACGCGTGTTACCAAGCAGATTGAACTTCTCGGGCAGAAGAACGACATCGGCGCCGGAGCCTGCGGCACGGCGGACAAGCTCGTCGGCCGAGGCGATATTCGCCACGACATCGTTCTGCGAGTTCATCTGAATCGCTGCTGCGGTGATCGGTGCGGGATCCATCGACGACACGCAGGCTATCTGGGGTCAGTCCTGCGGGAATCAGCTCCGGGGACTTAGCTCAGCGGAGTCAGCTGCTGTCGCGATGGCGGCGTAGCTCGGCGACGAGCAGCTTGACGTGCATCGCGGCGATCAGACCGCGCAGTGGGGCGGCACCGCGCTCGACGAGATCCGCTGCCTCATCGGGACTGAGTCGTCCGGCGAGTCGTTCGGTAATGACTTCGACCTCGTCCCGAGCGAGCGCTTCGAGGTGGCGTTTGTAAATCAAGGCGTCGTAGACCGTGAAGCCGAGCGCTTCCTCGTATCCGGTTTCGCGGAACCTGGCGACCGCCTCGAGAAACTCCATGTCGGCGCGGCCGTAACGCTTGGTGCCTTTGACGGTGGCCGGCTCGACGACGCCAATCCGTTCGAATCCGTCAATCACCTCGGCGGGCAGGCCAAGCCTTTTGGTGATCTGCGAGCGGGTGATGCTGTCACCGCTGATTAGTTCCTGAGATCGGGCGAGGATGTGGTCTTTAAGCTCGAGACGAGCGGCCACCTGATCTGGCTCGCTCTTAAGGATCCGCTTGATCACCTTCAGGGGCATAAATCGCTCTTCTTGAAGACGCTTGATCAGCTTGATTCGGTCAATGTAGTCGGGCGAGTACCACGCCATGTTTCGGCTGGTTTTGACCGGCTCGGGCAGCAGGCCTTCTCGCAGGTAATGCTTGATTGTCGCGGCGGATACCCCCGCAGCCTCGGCAAGCTCGCCCATGCGCAGAAGCTCTTGCTCGGTCGCCGCCATCAGTCCCCAGCCACCGCTCCGACCGCTCGCAGTTCGGCGATCGCCGCATCGGTAAAACCGAGCTCGGCAAGCACGCTGCTGGTGTGTTCTCCGATTGCCGGTGCCGCACCGGTACCACCCGGGCGACGGCCGTCGATCTTGATCGGACTGGCTAGCTGGCGAACCTCTCCTACGCCGGGCTGGTCGATCGTCGTGATCATCTCACGCTCGGTGATCAGATCCGAGGCCAGCGCCTCTTCGATCTCGAGCACTGGCTCGATGCAGCAATCACGCTCGGTGTTGAAGGCCGCCCACTGTTCGCGCGTCTTCGATTTGAAGATCGAGGCGAGGTCGGCCCAGGTTTCGGAACCGGCAGCCTCGAACTGCTTGGTGATCAGATCCTCCCGGCCGACACCGTCACAGAACGATTTCCAGAACTTCGGCTCGAGCGCGCCGCAGCTGACCCAGCCGTCGGCAGCCTCATACGGCAAGTAACAGACCCAGGCGCCAGCCAATTCGACACTGCCGCGACGCAGCGGCGGTTCGCCGGCTAGCGCACGCGAAGCAGGCATTGCCAGCCATGACAGCGCACCGTCGGTCATCGAAATGTCGATGAACGCCCCCTCGCCGGTGGTCTTGCGCTGGTACAGCGCGGCGGTGATCGCGAGTGCCGCGTTCTGGGCGCCTCCGCCGATGTCGGCGATCTGCGCTGCGGCCTGCACGACCGGTCCGTCCTTTGCACCGGTAAGCGCCAGCACGCCATTGAGACCTAGGTAGTTCATGTCGTGTCCAGCACGATCGCGCAACGGTCCGTCCTGGCCGTAGCCGGTGATCGCGCAGTAAACAAGTCCGGGGTTGTGCTGCTTCATCGTCTCGTATCCGACGCCAAGCCGGTCGAGCACGCCGGGGCGGAAACTCTCAAGCACCACGTCGTGCTCAGCGACGAGCTTCAGCAGGACTTGCTTGGCGCCGTCCTGTTTGAGGTCGAGACGGATCGAGCGCTTGTTGCGGTTCAACGCACCGAACTGTGCGCTGGCAACGCCTCGCTCCTGCGCGGCTTCGTCGCCCATGAAGGGTGGCGTCCAGCGGGTGTAGTCGCCCATCCCGGTGTCTTCCACCTTGAGCACGTCGGCGCCGAGGTCGCCGAGCAGCAGCGTGCAAAAAGGTCCGGGCAACAAGCGAGAGAGGTCGAGAACCTTCACGTCCGCAAGTGGCTGAATCGGTGACGGGTCAGGCACGCGTCGCCTCACTCGTGGCGGCGGTCGAATTTGGCGCGCGCGGCACACCGAGCAGCTCGCGTGCCTCGGCGATCGAAGCAACCTTCCGACCGGACTGCTCAACAAATCCTCGGGCGGCGGCGACGAGATCGCCGTTGCTTTTTGCCATCTCGCCATCGGGCAGGTAGAAGTTGTCCTCGAGACCGACGCGAACGTTGCCGCCTTCCTCCAGAGCCGTCGGAATCATCGACCACTGATCACGCGAAACGCCGACCAGTCCCCAGTTGTTGACCCCGTCCCGCTCTGGGACTTGGCGCGACATGTGGGCGAGGTTTTCCGGCGACGCCGGCGCGCCACCGAGCACTCCCATCACCAGGCTGATCTGCAGCGGCTGCGCAAGGATCCCCATGTCGATCAACGGGTCGAGCGAACCAATGTGCCCAAGCTCGAAACACTCGTGCTCGGGGCGTATGCCGTACTCATTCATCGCCGTCAAGAACTGTGTGATCACGTCGAAGCTGTTCTCGAATACAAAACTGAAGACGAACTGCTTGCGGCGCCTTGAGTACTTCGCGTAGTTCATCGAACCCATATTCAGAGCCGCGACATCGGGCTTGAGCTCGCGCAGGTACTCGAGCCGTTTCTCGACGCTGACGCCGAGCGCTCCGGTCGAGTAGTTGATCACTACATCGCCGCACTCAGCCTTGATCGCATCGGTGATGTTGCGATAGTCCTCGATCTCGAAACTCGGGTGACCCTCCGGCGTACGTGCGTGGATGTGGATCTGAGCCGCACCCTCATCGACGGCCCGGCGCGCCTCGACTGCGTACTCCTCGGGTGTGTAGGGGATCGCCGGACACTGCTCCTTGCTGGCGACCACACCGCTGATCGAGTTCGTGATGATGACCGGCTTGTCGAACCCACTCATACGGGCATCACTCCGTGCTTCTTGGTGGGGCGGTCGACGTGCTTGTTCTCGGCCATCTCAAGCGCTCGGACGATCGTGTGGCGCGTCTCACGCGGATCGATCACGTCGTCGATCATGCCGTTGCCGGCCGCGAGATAGATGTCGATCAGCTTGCGGAAGTCTTCGACCAGTTCGGCGCGCTTGGCCTCAGGGTCCTCGGCGGCCTCGATCACGCCGCGCATGATGATGTTGACCGCACCCTCGGCACCCATCACGCTGATCTCGGCGGTCGGCCAGGCGACGATCGTGTCGGGCTCGTAGCCGCTGCCGTTCATCACGTAGTAGCCGGCTCCATAGGCCTTGCGTACGAGCACGGTGATCTTCGGGACCGTCGCACGCGACGTCGCGTAAAGGAACTTGGCGCCGTGGCGGATGATGCCCTCTTGCTCAACTTTGCTGCCGACCATGAAGCCGGGCACGTCTTGGAGGTAGACCAGCGGGATGTTGTAGGCGTCGCAGAGGTTGATGAAGCGAGCGGCCTTGTCGGCCGAGTCGTTGTCGAGAATGCCGCCAAGGTGCTTGGGCTGGTTGGCGACGATGCCGACGCTGCGTCCGCCGAAGCGCGCGAAGCAGGTAATGATCGACCTGGCGAAGCGCGCCTTCATGTCGAAATACTCACCGTCGTCGACGATCAGCTTGATCAAGTCGTACATGTCGTAGGGCTGGCGATTGCTCTCGGGCAACAGCGTCAACAACTCGTCAGGCTTGCGATCAACCGGATCCTCGGTCGCCTTGACCGGAGGCTTCTCGTCGCAATTGGTCGGCATGTAAGAGAGGTAAGTCTTAATCGCCTCGATGCATTCCTTGTCATCCGCGCATTCCATGTCGGCAACGCCGGACTTGCGCGTGTGCACCTTGCTGCCGCCGAGGTCTTCGTTGGAGACCTCCTCCCCCGTGACCGCTTTGACTAACGGCGAGCCTGCCAGCGCCATCGAGCCCTGGCCTTTAACCATCGGCAGGAAGTCAGCGAGCGCCGGGATGTAGGCGGTGCCAGCGGCGCACGGACCCATCACTGCGGCGATCTGCGGGACGACTCCACTCATCGTCACCTGCTCGCGAAACAGGTGCCCGGAGCCGGCGAACAACGAGCCGACGGCTTCTTGAATGCGCGCGCCGGCGCTATCGAGCAGCCAGATCATCGGCATACGTTTATTCAGAGCGAGCGCGCGTAGGCGCGAAAGCTTGACCTCGCCGGTGTAGCCCATCGACCCCGCCAGCACGGTGAAGTCGTAGGCGGCGACACAGACGGGTCGTCCGTCGACCTTGCCATAACCCGTGACGACGCCATCTGCCGGAGCGTCGACATTCTCCAGCGTTTTCTGGGAGAAGTGCGGCCGCGCGTGCAACCCCATTTCCACCCAAGAGCCTTCGTCGAGCAACAGCGTCAGGCGCTCACGAGCGGTCAACTTTCCGCGTTCGTGTTGCTTGGCGATCTTCTCCTCGCCGCCGCCCATCATGTTGTGAGCGCGGCGCTCGTTGAGTTCGCCGATCAGCTTTTCCATCAAGGCTTGTTCGCCGGTATTCATCGGCCCTTCCATACGGGATCGCGTTTTTCAAAGAAGGCCATCGCGCCTTCGAGGGCGTCTTCCGTGCCCAGCGTGACAGTCAGTTGCGTGTGCAGATACTCCAGCGCCGTGTAGTACGGCAGGTCCTGCTGGTTGACCATCGAGTCGTGACCCATGCGCATTACGACCGGGGCCTTGGCGGCAAGCTTCGTCGCCCATTCGTTGGTCGCGGTGTCGAGCTCGGCGGCCGGCACGGATTTGTTAATCAGTCCCCATTCGACCGCCTCAGTCGCAGTCAATTTCTCGCCGAGTAACAGCAACTCGTTGGCCTTCTTGCGCGGAACGTTGCGGTAAATGATCGCCATGATCATGAACGGGAAAAGACCGATGTTGATCTCGGGTGTGGAGAACTTGGCGTCCTCAGAAGCGATCACGAGGTCACACGCGAGTGCGACACCGAGACCACCCGCGACCACATGGCCATTCGCCTTACAGATCGTCGGCTTTCCGAGTTCGGCGATCGCTTTGAACAATTGGACGAATCGCATGCTCGCGTAGTGCTTATGCGCGAGCGGAACATCGGCAGCGAAGCCGGATATGTCCCCGCCAGCGCTGAAGACAGTGCCTGCACCGGTCAGCACCACGCAGCGGACGTGCTCGTCGTCGGCTGCGACCTTGAAGGCGCCAACCAGTTCGTCGAGCATCGCGTATGACAGCGCGTTGCGTTTGTCAGGCTGATTGAGTGTGACTGTCGCGACGCCGTCGGCGACTTCGTAAAGGATGTTCTCGTAGCTCACCGCTAGGGGTCTCCCGGACTCGCAGTGCGCCCGATGGAGCGACATGCGTCAGAGTGATAAGTAAGACGTTCGACTTCTTACTTTATCGGACCGCCCGAGCGGACCTGAAGAAAGACCCTCACGTTACGGACGCGGGTCGCCGTTGAAGCTCGGCTTGTCGCCCATCTGGATATCGCCGACCGCGCCGGTGAAATCCGGATGCGACTGGGCGACGGCCATAAGTGAGGAGATCATGTCGTAGTGCGTTGCGCGCGGCATCTGCTCGCCGGCATAGACGGCCCGTTTGATCAACCGTTGGGCGAGCTGTGGGCCGGCGGCGAGTTTCTCGGCCAGCTCGTAAGTGGTGGCCGAAAGTTCTTCACGTGGAACTGATCGGTTGATCAGCCCCCACTCGGCAGCTTCGGCTCCCGTCAGTACGCGAGCAGTCCAGAGCAGCTCAAGTGCCCGAGACGGACCAACGAGACGCGGCAATAACCAAGCACCGCCATCGCCCGGCACCAGCGCGAGGTTGATGTACGCCTCGCCGATCTTTGCTTCGTCAGCGGCGATCCTGAGGTCGCAAAGCAGCGCCATGTCAAGCCCAGCCCCCATCGCAGCTCCGTTGATCATCGCGATCACGGGTTGTTCGACAGCGCGCAGCGCGCGCTCTACGCGGTGCACGTGATCGCGAAGAAACTCTTTGCGTGCCAATGGCCCGACGTCCTCGGCGAGCGTTAACAAATCGCCGCCGGAGCAAAATGCCTTGCCCGCGCCGGTGACGACGATCACGTGCGTGTCGCTGTCGGCCGACAGTTCGCTGAGCCCCGCCGCCCAGTCATCGACAAGCTCGCGATCGAACGCGTTGAGCTTGTCCGGCTTGTTCAGCGTGAGAGTCGCGACCTTGGTCTCGCGATTGATTTCGGTGAGGATGCTGTCGCCCATCGACGCGACTCTATCGCCGGTGGTAGGTTTGCGCCTTCGGCCACCGGCCGTTTTCATCGAGATTCCTAGGGAGGATCCATGGCAGGCAGCAACGTCGAGTTCGCATCGAACGGTGGAACCGCACAGGGATACCTGGCGACGCCTGAGTCTGGGAACGGTCCGGCAGTGATCGTGGTCCAAGAATGGTGGGGATTGCAGCCGGAGATCAAATCAGTCTGCGATCGCTACGCCGCCGAAGGCTTTTTCGCACTTGCGCCCGACATGTTCCACGGTGAGACGACTGATCAGCCAAGCGAGGGCGAGCAAAAGTTGATGGCCTTGAATGTCGAGCGGGCAGAGAAGGACCTGCGCGGCGCGGTCGATTTCGTCGCTGAACAGGCGGGTGTGGACGAAGTCGGCAGCACGGGCTACTGCATCGGCGGCGCCCTGTGCCTTTACGCCGCGGCGCTCAATCCGAAAGTCGCTGCTACTTCCAGTTTCTACTACGTATTCCCACACGCCAAGCCCGACTTCGCAAAGATCGAGGGTCCGGTGTTAATGCACTTCGGGACGAACGACGACTTCATCCCGACCGATGCAGCCGAAGAGTTGGTCGACGAGATTGCACAGGCCGGAGTGGATGTCCACGCCGAGTTCTACGAAGGAATGGGTCACGCGTTCTGCAACACGGCGAACCGCCTGGGGACCTACGACGAAGCGGCCTGCGAGCTCGCGTGGTCGCGGACCCTCGAGTTCTTCCGTAAGAACCTCAGCTGAACACTGACCCACCCTGGCTTTCGCCGGTTGGGTTAGGGCAGCAGTTCGACGATGTAGTAGTTCTGATTGACGCGCGGCGTACCAGAGAGTGCGCTCGGTGCGTCGGTCATGAACGAGAAGGTGTTGTTGCCGCTCGACAAGCCGGTGAAGATGCAGCAACGCGGGGTTTTGAAACAGGATTCTTGGCCCGAAAGGTCGAAAAAGCAACTGTTCCGGGCATACGACCCTCGGACTCATCCCCGCAACCGGAGAGCCGAACGACATCATCGATGCCGGAGACCCTGCACAGAGAACCCAGGAGCGACGACTTGACTACCCCGTTTTCCAAGCCAACACGATTTATTCGCGCGACCATGATGGCCGTCGCTTTGTGCGCTGTGTTCGCGGTAACCGGATGCGGTGGAGACAGCGAGAAAGAATTCACTACTCCCACCTATCCGTTCACCTTCAGCTACCCCGACGGATGGAAGGTAACCCGCAACGCTGCGTTCAACTACGGCACCGGAGCCGACAGCAAACTGTCCGTCTCGATCGCGCTCAAAGAGCCCTACGACCAAGTCACGATCACCCAGTACGAGCTCGAGAAGACGCTTCCGGCCGGCGTGAACGGCAACCAGAAGGAAGTCGATCGCATCGTGGCAAGGCTCTCCAAGCAAGCCAAGGGCACCGCCGGCGACGCGAAAGTCGTCGAGTACGGAGGCATTCCCGGCTACCAGTACGTCGCGTCATACCCGGCACCCGACGGCACCGAGCTGTCGAACATCCTCACTTTCCTCTTCAAGGGCAGGGATGAGTTCCAGATCAACTGTCAGTCCGCGCCCGACAAACGTGACGAGCTTGAAAAGGGCTGCCAGCAGATCCTCGGATCGCTCAAGTTCAACTGATTGCCGCCACTACCTGTCTGTGAATGCGAAACGCCCCGGAGAGATCCGGGGCGTTTCTGTATCAAGGGGAAGGCAGGAGGAAAGGTAGGTAGATCAGCCAGTTGCGATGACCGACAGTGACGCGCCGCCGATCGGCACTGACATCAAGTTGCCGTTCGCACAGCTCAGCAAGCTGACCGTGTGAGTCGATGCGGGGTTAAGTCCCGTGACGGTCCGTGTAGTTCCGGCATTGCCGAACTCTGTGTTCGTAGTGGTGAAATCCGTCCGCAGGGAGCCCGTTACCGGTGTGCCGTCGACATCCAGCTGGACTGAGACAAGCCGGTCGCCGCCCGTGGCCGCATCGAAGGTCGCGGAGCCGTTGAGCACGATCTTGTAAGTGCTTGTGATCCCTCCCGGGTTCACCGGGATCGTCAAAGTTGTCCCGGTGATCTGATCGCCGGTCAAGCATGTCGGCTGTGTACCGCCGCGTGTCGGGGGCACGTAGACAGCGGTACTGACGGCGTCAGACGACCACACCGGACCGGTAGCGCCCGTTGCTCCGGGTGTCCCATTTGTTCCGTTGGTTCCGTCTGTTCCGTTGGTTCCGTTTGTTCCATTAGTTCCGTCGGTGCCATTGGCCCCCGTCGCTCCGGTCGCGCCATTGGCTCCGGTGGCTCCGGTTGCGCCATCTGCGCCGGTCGGACCCATCGTTCCTTGGATGCCTTGAATGCCCTGGTTACCTTGTGCACCGGTGTCGCCGGTCACGCCGGTCGGGCCCATCGCGCCTTGGATTCCCTGGACGCCTTGCGCGCCAGTGTCTCCCGTTGCGCCGGTTGCACCCTGGGCGCCGGTCGGGCCCATCGCGCCTTGGACACCCTGGATTCCCTGGATGCCCTGGACTCCTTGTGCGCCGTCGTTGCCGTTGGTGCCATTCGTTCCGTTTGTCCCGTTTGTTCCGTTGGCTCCGGTAGCTCCCGTTGCGCCATCTGCGCCGTCTGCGCCGTCAGACCCATTCGAACCGTTGGTTCCGTTGGTGCCATCGGCACCCGTTGCGCCGGTTGCACCCTGGGCGCCGGTCGGGCCCATCGCGCCTTGGACACCCTGGATTCCCTGGATGCCCTGAATTCCTTGTGCACCGTCGTTGCCGTTGGTGCCGTTGGCTCCGGTAGCGCCAGTTGCGCCATCTGCACCGTCAGATCCATTCGATCCATTTGAGCCGTTGGCGCCATCGGCACCCGTTGCGCCGGTTGCTCCCTGGGCGCCGGTCGGGCCCATCGCGCCTTGGACGCCTTGGATTCCCTGGATTCCTTGTGCGCCGTCGTTGCCGTTGGTGCCGTTGGCTCCCGTAGCTCCCGTTGCGCCATCTGCGCCGTCAGATCCATTCGATCCGTTCGAGCCGTTGGTGCCATCAGCGCCATCGGCACCCGTTGCGCCGTTCGCACCCGTTGCGCCGGTTGCGCCCTGGGCGCCGGTCGGGCCCATCGCGCCTTGGACACCCTGTGCTCCTACGGCTCCATTAACGCCATTCGCACCCTGCGCGCCGCTCGATCCGGGCGGGCCCACGCCCGCAAGCGTGCATACCAGCTGCATTGCAGTCTTCGTAGCGACACTCGCAGCCTTAGCCTTGGCGTATGCGGCCTTGGCCTTTTTCTTCTTCTTTGCTCCCTTGGCGCTCTTGATCGCGGCCTTCTTGGCGAACGCGACCGTTTCGGCCTTGGTATAAGTGTTGACGGTCTGAATACAGTCGGCCGCGGCAGCCTCACGCGGGATCAGCAGGCCGAGCACGCAAGCGGCGATGATTACTGCGGCGATGATTACCGGCCGAAGGATCAAATTGGTGCGCCGCGCATCACGACCGGTCACGACGGCGCTGCGGCCGACGACCAGGTTCGATGTGCTCTGCTCGACTGGGTGCTTCATCTCTGCCTCCACGACTGCTCGAATGCACGCAATTCGCGTGTTCCCACTTTGAGCTACGAATCCAGAGTCCCGTCCGGATGAGTCGTCGTCCTCGATTGTTTCTGCCTGAGGCCCTGTACTAGCGGCCCTAACTTAGAAACAATCGGCACTTCGAGTGTCATCCTCAACCCCCGGCGCGGTACCAGGCGGTACACGCGTTCTCCGGTGGCGGGGTGTCTGAGCTTCCTTGCCCTTGAGCTACCAAGCTAGTCGCAAAACCAGCCATCAGTCAATCGTCTGTTTTGTGGATTCGACCGAGTCTCGCCGAATGCCGTAGGACGCCGATCAGAGGATCGAGACCCAGTCGCCGCCGTCCTGCCGAAGCTCAATCTGAGTCACCGTCGTCGGCAGTGGTTCACCACGGCGATTGTTGATATTGATCGGGAGAGTCTGGTCGAATGCCGGCACGCGCGCGGTCAAAGTGGCTGATTGGTTCGCCGGTATCTGGCGCTGCGGCTGGTCACCGACTATGACGTGTTGCCGCGCGCCGGTTTCGCCGAACGTGATGCGCAGCCGACCCGGCTTTTCGAGGAAAGTCCGGATGTTGAGCGCACCCTGCACCACCCCCGTCGTCACATTGCGACCGTCGACAAATGACAAGATTGCTGCCGGCGAGTTCGACTCCATCAGGGTCAGCGAGGGCACTGAAGGTGTTGGATGTACGTATTTCACCTCGTTCTTCAGGTGCATCGAAACCGTCTCATTGCGCATGAAAAACGCGCGCGGCACCATGTCGCATCCCGTGCCGAGAATCGTTCCGGTCTCGTTCCAGTCAAAGTTGCAAGTCGGGGAGTACATGATCGGCGTCTTGATCGGCGAGGCCTCAGTGGCAAAGGCCCGAACGATCTTCTCGTTCCAGAACTCCGCCGTGAAGTACATCTCTGGCGCATCCGTCGAAGTGACGATCATGCCGACGTCGCTGTCGGTGCCTTTATCCACGAAGTCGGCGGGTTTAGGCACTCCGACAAATGCGTCATGTGAGTACAGGCGGGCAAGTTGCCAAGTCTTCGCCTGCCCCCAGCCGAGTATCCCGATCGTGATCAAGATGCTGGCGATTCCGAAGTACCGAGCCAACATCGAGCGTTCGAGCCTCGAGATGCAGTAGACCGCGCAGAGCACCGCAGTAAGACCGGCGAGCAGTGTGCCGATGCGCTCGACGTCGTCGGGATTCGCCGACATGTAGTGACCAATCAACGTCATGCCGAACGAGTCGTACGAGAACGGCACTAGCACCGAGTCAGTCTGAAATCCGCTCATAACGAGCACCGCGAGCGCCGACGAGGCGATCGCGGGGTACAACGACACACGACGCCAGGCGACAAGCAGACCGGTGAAAAACAACGGCCCGAGATAAAAAATGTAGCGCTCGTAGAAGATGTTCCGGTTGCGCCAGTCGTATGGATTGGTGGCCGAAAACAGCGTCACCTGCGCGACGAACGCGAGCGAGGCGATCAGCGTCACCGCAAGCAGGGCGCCGACCAGCGGATCGCGTCGACTGTCTTTGTGCAGGAACATTGCGAGCGTCGCTACCACCGGGATCACTGCCGCGACGACGTAGACGTCCGCCATCAGCGCCTTCGCCCAATACATAACCTCGCCTATGTCAGGACTTACGCCGTCGAAGATCCCCTGGTAGAGCCCGACCGCGCCGCGACCCCTGACCAAAAACGCGAGGCCGACCAGCACAGCGCCGGCAACCATCAGGATCAGCGGTTCACGGATCGCGCGCCAGAACTCACGCCGGGTTTCGGGCTGGCGCATGACTCCGGCCAACACCAGCGCGACGAGATAGATCGGCCCCAACACCACGAACTGCGCACGGGTGAGCGCCGCGACCAAGATCATCGCGAGCGCGAGAATCCAGTTGCGTCTGCGTGGTTGCGCAATCGAATAGATCATCGCGCCAAATGCGCCGGTCGCAACCGGGTAGGCAAGAGCCTCTGTGCCGATCACGCCCGCATAATTCATCGCCGGAACCGACGCGGCCAACGCGGCAGCCAGAAATGCAGCGCCCCGGCCCATTAGCGGTCGCGCCATCAGGTAGGCCGGGAAAATCACCGCGACCATCATCAGCGAATTGATCAGGTGTACGAGCGTGTACTCCGGAGCGACCGATCCGCCGACCCAAAACGCCGGCGCCAGCAATACCGGATAGAGAAACGAATAGAGACCGATACCAACGCCGCGCCAAGTCAGCCCCTCGCCACCGGCGAACGCCTGCGCGAGGTTCCAAAACAGAAACTCGTCCTGATATCGCCGCGGCGATTCGTGGCCTGTCGCAAGCCAGAAGACCACGACCGAAAGGACTGACCAAACGCCGACGAGGATCCAGAGGTCGAATCCGCGCAGACCGATCCACGCGCGCGAATCTGCCCGCCAATCAGCGAGCCGGAGTTTGACGCCGTCAATCACAGGTCGCGAGCTTATTTATGAAGTCCGACGACAGATCCCGGTCAACGATTGTCAGCAGCCTCACACGCATCCCGATAAAGTAAGAACTAGAACTTCTTACTGTTTACTTTCTAGGAGCATGATGTCGACCGCAATCAAGCCCGACCACGGCGCAAAGACTCGCCATTTCATCTTCAGCGACGAGCACGAGCAGCTTCGCGAAACGATCGAAACCTTCTGCCAGAAGGAGCTCGCCCCCCACGCAGACGAATGGGAAGAGACGACCTTCCCGGACTCGGTGATCAAGCGCATGGGCGAGCTCGGATTCCTTGGACTGACGATGCCCGAGGAGTACGGCGGACAGGGAGGCGACTACTTCACAAGCGTGGTGCGCGCCGAGGCGATGGCCTACAGCAACTCCGGCGGCCTGAACATGGGCATCGCGGTGCAGACCGACATGGCGATGCCGCCGATTCTGAAATTCGGATCAGAAGAGATCAAGCAGAAGTACCTGGTGCCCGCGATTCAGGGAGACACGATCCTCAGCCTCGGCATCACCGAGCCCGATGCCGGCTCTGACGTCGCGGCGATCAAGACCCGTGCGGTTCGCGACGGTGACGACTACATCATCAACGGCTCGAAGGTCTTCATCACGAATGGAATCCGGGCCGACCTGATCGTGCTGGTTACCAAGACCGACGACTCGACCGGCTACGACGGCTTCAGTCTGTTCGTCGTCGAGACGGACACGCCGGGCTTCGCGGTCTCCCGCAAGCTTGAGAAGCTCGGTATGCACGCGTCTGACACCGCGGAACTCTCGTTCACGGATATGCGTGTGCCCGCCGCGAACATGCTCGGTGAAGAGGGCAAGGGCTTCTACAACATCATGTGGGAGCTCCAGGGCGAGCGCCTGGTCGCCGCTTGCGCATGTGTCGCCGGCGCCCAGCGCGCGCTCGAGAAGACGATGGAATACGCCAAGGAGCGCGAAGCGTTCGGACGACCGATCGGCAAGTTTCAATCGATCCGCCACAAGATCGCTGCGATGAGCACGAAGATCGAGGCCGCGCGCCAGTTCAACTATTACGTCGCATGGCTGTTCGACCGTGGCGACTACCCGGTGCGTGAGATATCGCAGGCCAAGCTGTTCGCTTCGCAGATCGGTTGCGAAGTGATGGACGAGTGCCTACAGATCCACGGCGGCTGGGGCTACATGAAGGAGTACGGAATCGAGCGGGCTTGGCGCGACATGCGCCTCAATCGCATCGGCGCCGGCACTGACGAGGTCATGCTCGACGTGATTGGGCGTTCCTACGGGTTCTAAGCCGGCGGAAAACACGATCAGAGCGATAAGCTCGCGCGCGGTTTTGCCTTGTCGCCGCGGCGCCTAATGACATCGAAGTAGCGGCATCGAAGTCACTGAACTTTTCTCACCGATAAACCAAATGCGGCCGGACGCCCAGCGCCGGCACGCGAATACACGAAAGAAGACACACACATGAGCGAACTTTTGATTCCGAAGGTGCTCGAGGGCAAGACAGCCATCGTCACCGGATCGGCCCGCGGCATCGGCCGTGCGACCGCCGAGATGCTGGCCGCCGCCGGCGCCAACGTGCTGATCAATGACCTCGACGGCGACGTCGCCGAGCAGGCTTCCGGTGAGATCGCGGGCAACACCGTCGCCGTCGGGGGCGACCTGACCGACCCGTCGGTTCCGGCCGCCTTGGTCAAGAAGGCCGTCGATGAGTTCGGCCAGATCGACATTCTGATCAACAACGCCGGCTTCACCTGGGATGGTCCGGTCCACAAGATCACCGACGACCAATGGGACGCGATGATCGCGATCCACACCACCGCGCCGTTCCGGATGATCCGCGAAGCCGCCCCTTACTTCCGTGAGCCAGCCAAGGCCGAGCGCGCAGAGGGCAAGGAAGTCTTTCGCAAGATCGTCAACGTTTCATCGACCTCAGGTGTCTTCGGTAACGCCGGTCAGGCCAACTACAGCGCCGCCAAGCTCGGTGTCGTTGGTCTGACCAAGACCGTCGCCAAGGAGTGGGGTCAGTTCAAGGTCAACGTCAACGCGGTCGCTTTCGGCTTCGTCGACACCCGTCTGACGGCCGCCAAGGAGAACTCTGAGACGATCGAGAAGGACGGCGAGACAATCCAGCTCGGTATTCCGGAGCAGATGCGCCAGATGGCGTCGATGCTGATTCCGCTCGGCCGCCCTGCGACTACTGAAGAGGCTGCCGCCCCGGTCTTCTTCCTTGCGTCGCCGTATTCGAACTACGTGCACGGCCAAGTGCTGAACATCACCGGCGGCATGTTCGGCGGTATGGAGAGCTAGTACTTCACTCAGTTGCCTACGCAGCTGTTCGCGTGCCGTTCGCGGCGTTCGTGAGAAAGGCCCGGTCATCGCGACCGGGCCTTTTTTTTGTGCCCCTACCCGGCGATCCCGGGCACGGCGCGACGTACCGTTACCGGTCATGGATGAGATCGCGACAAGGACCCTGACCGCACCACTGCCTGGCGGTTCGCCAGAAAGTTCGGTGTCGGTGCGGCTGTTCGGCTGCGGAGAACTGCTGGCTCCGCCTGGCTATCTCTACGAGGACGAGGCGATCGCGGGCAAACTGCGCGCATTCGGCAGCGAGCAACGCGGCGCCGTCTGGGTTCCGTTGCCGGTCTTTTTGATCGAGCATCCAACCGCGGGGCTGATCCTCGTCGACACGGGACCACCGGCGTCTGCGGCGCACGACACGAAAGCTGCGTTTGGACGTCTCGGTGCAGCGCTCTACAAGGTCCGCCTGCGCCCCGAACAGGCGATCGCGGCGCAACTGCGCGCCGTCGGGATCGAACCTTCGAGAATCGCCACCGTCGTAATGACTCACTTACATCTCGATCACGCCGGTTCGATCAGCGAGTTCCCGCGGGCTCGCTTCGTGACCACGGTCGCCGAGTGGCAAGCCGCTCACGCCGGCCGCGCGATCAAACACGGGTACGTGCGTAAGCAGTACGAACATGCCTTTGACTTTCTGGCGGTCGACTACGACGCCACCGACACCAACTCGTTCGCGAGCTTCGGTCGGTCGTTCGATCTGTTCGGCGATGGATCGATCACGCTTGTCTCGACCCCCGGGCACACTCCCGGGCATCAATCGGTGGTGGCGCGGCTGGGTTCTCGCGAAGTGCTGATCTGCGGCGATGCCGCCCTGGGCAAGCGCACGCTCGACGAAGGCATCCCGCCAGCGACCGTCGATGACCAGCACACCTTCAAGCGTTCATTGCGCGAGATACGCGCATACATGCAGATGACACCGGGCGCTCTGATCATCCCCGGCCACGACCCAGGCATCTGGCAACAACTCAACGAGACCTACGCGTGAGCCGCCGGTCCCGCCAGCTACTCGCCGCGCTTGTCGCGGCACCTTGGTGCATCTGGGCGGTCGTTCGGCTGCTTGCACTCGACGCCGGATGGCCGGTCGTGCCAGCGCTGTCATTCACACCGTGGGTGGCGTTGACATCGGTCTTGCCGATTGTCTTCGCCCTGCTGATGCGCTCGTGGTCAGTCGCCGTCATCGCGACGGTCACAGCGCTGGCGCTGGGATCAGTTCTGATCGATCGGGTGACCGTCGACGACCAGCCGGCCACCTCCGGGCGACTGATCACGTTGATGACCTCGAACACGCTCGCCGGCGAGGCCGACGCGAACCAGTTAATGCGGCTTGTCCGCGAGCACGACGTAGACGTCCTCGCTCTACAGGAACTGACCCCCGATCTGGTTCTCACGCTGCGGCAGTCAGGTCTCGAGCGCGAACTCCCATACGGAATCGATGAGAGCCGCTGGGCCGTCGCCGGTGCCGGGCTGTGGTCGCGTTCACCGCTCCGCAAGGGCGCGAGAACCGATCCGCGGTTCTGGGCAGCCCCGGAAGGAGTGATCGGAGATCTTGATCTGCGCGTCCGCTCGATCCACCCCAGTCCACCGATCACACCCGATGCCGAGGCGCGGTGGCAGGAGAACCTCGCGTCGATGCCGTCCGCTCGCAGTACCGACAAGCAACTTCGAATCCTCGCCGGCGACTTCAACGCAACACTGGACCACCGCGCGTTCAGACGACTGATCGAGCGCGGCTACACGGATGCCGCCGAGTCCGTCGGCAAGGGCCTGATCCGCACCTGGCCTAACCGCGGCAAGACACCGCTGACGATCGACCACGTGCTCGTCGACCGGCGAATTCGCGTCGAGCGTCTCGACGTTTACAGCATCGACGACACCGACCATCGGGCGATGGTCGTTGAACTCCGTCTGCCTTAGGTCGGCGGCAGGTTCTCTGGAGGATTGCCGGGCTGCTCGCCGGTTGCGGCGCGGTGCCTGCGACGCCACTTCGGCTCGTACTTCGCGTCGAGCTCCCAGTACATCTTCAGCGAGCGCGAAAAGATTTCCTTGGCCGCGGTCAGTTGTTGTTCTTTGGTCGGATCCTCGATCGGTTCGAAGCGCAGAGGCTTTCCGTACTGCACAACGACCTTCGGAAACCCGCGACGTTTGATGTCGCGGATGAACTGCGAGCCGTAAAGCGCGACCGGCACGACCGGCACCCCGGTCGTCAGCGCCAAGAGCCCGGGGCCGCGCTTGGCAGTGTTCGGGTAATACGTGCGCGAACGTCCGCCCTCGGCGTACATCTGGACGACTCCGCCGCGCGCGAGGATCGCCTTCGCCGAGACGAACGTCTCGTCGTCGCCCTTACCGCGCATCACCGGGAACACTCCGCCGTGTGAGTAGATGAAGTCCATCGGCGGCTTAAACAGTTGCGACTTAGCCATGAACTGAATCTTCCGCCGCAGATGCATGCCGGTGAAAAAGTGATCGATGAAACTGAAGTGATTTGGCACAAAAAGTACTCCGCCGGCGGCCGGCACGTGATGCGGATCGATCGCACGGACGCGGTCGAGCGCGCCGTAGCTGGCGGTCGTCACCATGCGCACGAGTTCGTACATCGCACTCGGCTTGTGCTCGCGCACACGCCGGTGATAGCCGGCCATTCGTTCAGCGCTGCGCTCGTCTATGTAGATCTGTGGTTTCAAACTCTCGCCCCTTGTTCGCCGCCATCGCCGGGAGTCCCGCGGCCGCGAACGCATTCAACGGTCGCAGCCCACTCTGCGAGCAACACCGCACGATGCGATTCTGTCATCTTTGGCTCGTACCTCGCAGCTTCACGCCACATCGCGTCGACGTCATCGCGTGACCAGTCGCCAGTGGTAATGCCCGCCATCAGGCCCGCGCCATAGGCCGTCGTCTCGGTGACGACCGGCACGACGACGGGCACACCCAGTACATCGGCCTGGAACTGCATCAGCCATCGGTTCGCGACCGCACCACCATCAGCGTGCAGTTCGGTTAAATCGAAACTGCAGGCGGCCTGCATCGCTGTGACTGCGTCGGCGGTCTGATACGAAATCGCCTCGAGTGCCGCTCGTGCCATGTGCGCCTTCGTCGTACCACGCGTGATCCCCATGATCGCCCCGCGCGCATTCGGATCCCAGTAAGGCGAACCGAGTCCGGTCAACGCCGGCACGAAGTAGACCCCGTCATTCGAATCCAGTGACTCGGCGAGGCGCT
>JBASTN010000002.1:0-11010 GCA_049274915.1 Solirubrobacterales bacterium | reverse complement strand
CGTTGTAGTCGGTTGTGAAGGTCGTCGTGCGTGTCACGACCGCGCCGCCCGTCGTGTTCGGTGTCAGGGCCGCGCTGACGGTTTGCGCGCCGCAGGTCGACGGGTTTGTCAGCAGCGCGCGATTGCCCGCGTTGAAGACGATCGTCATGTTCGTGAAGCCAAGGTCCGGAATGTTGTCGAAGTCGGCCGTGACCTGGCCAGTACCGCTGTCGACAGCACCAGCCCCCGTGCTGATATCTGAAGATCCGCCGACCAGCGCACTGCCGTGAATCACGACGTCGCGACCCGGCAGGTGGATCACGATCGCCAACTTGTAGCGCGTCGCGGCGGTGACCCCGGGAGTCTCGAGGTAGATGCTCCCGCTCTGCACGGTGCTCAGCAACGGAGTGGTCAGCGCGACGGTTCCGAGGTTCGACGTCGCTGGACAGGCCGCGCCGCCGGCATCAATACTCGCCGTCGAACATGCCGTCAGTGGGCCGTTGCCGAATGCCGGGTTGATCTCCATGCCAGCGGGAAGCGTCAACTGAACTCGGTCGAGCGTGGAGTGGCCCGCCGGGACATTGATCCCGAGTGTCAGTCCGGTCGGGACGGCGGTCTGCGGCGTCGACACGGCCGCTGTGACGGTTGGGTTGAAGGCAGTCGGGCAGCCGGTGGTCGAGTAGTTCGCCGTACGCACGACCGTCGTCGGCACTGTTGAGGTGAGGCTGGTCGAGGTCGTGTTGACCTGGCACTTGCTCGGATTTGTCAGAAACGCCACGTCATCGGCCGTCGAGACCGTGCCCTGCGTCGCGCGGCCGTTGATCACGATCTGCAACTGGCGATACCGCACCGGGATGCCTTCGAAGCGCTGGGGCAGGTTGGCCACAGTCGCGTCGAGTCCGAGGTTGGCTCGTAGCGCGACGGTGACCGGAATTGAAAGTGTCCCGAGGTTGAACGGTCCGGCGACCACCGGCACAACCGCCGTCAGCTTCGCCGGCTGGCCCGCCGGAGCGACGGTGTTGTAGATCGTCCCCGGCAGCGACAGCGTCTCGCTTCCGGAGCCGACGCCTGCCGTGATCGTCCCGATCGTCGTGTTGGCGGCACAGCTACCTGCGTCGGCGCTGACCTGAGTGCAGGTCGGGGCCGCAGCGGGCGCGCCGGTCAGGCCGACCGGCAGACTGAAGCTCGCGTCGCGGAGCTGCTGGTCCTTATCCGGACGCGTGACAGTCATCGTCAAGTTCGGGTTCGCGCCGGCCACGGTGGTCGAGACGCTCTGGGCGTAAGTCGGGTTGTAGGGATCGCTGCCCGGGCAGGCACTGCCGACGGTGCCTGTGTAGTTGGTCGTGTAGGCCGCCGTACGGTTGACGCTCGCTGCGCCATTGGACGGCGTCAGGTCGGCCGAGAAAGTCTGAGAGGCACAGGCGGCGGGGTTGGTGAACATCGCGCGGTTGCCGGAGTTGAAGATGAACGAGAACGACGAGAATGAGGCATCCGGCAAGTTGTCGAAGTCGGCCGTGACGCGGCCCGTGCCGCTGTTGACGCCCAGGCCCGAACCGTTGACCTGCGCCGTTCCGTGCAACACCAGCGTGCGGCTCGGCAGATAGATCACGGCACCGAGCTTGTAACGCGTCGTCGGCGTGCCGCCCGGCGTCTCGAGGAAGATCTTGCCGCTCTGCGCTGTCGGCAGTAGTGGCGTCACCAAGCTGATCGTGCCGACCTCTGAGCTCGCGGCGCAGCTGCCGCCACCGGCATCGATGTTCGCTGTCGAACACGCCGTCAGTGAGTTCGTGAAAGCAGGGTTGATCTCCATTCCCAGCGGCATCGTCATCTGCACGCGCCTGACGGTTGCGCTCTGCACCGTCGCGGCGGTGACGCCGGAGGTCGTCTGAGGGACGTTGACTGTCACGTTGAGTCCGGTCGGCTTGACCGTTTCGAGTGTCGTCGGCGTGACGCTGATCGTCGGGTTAAAGGGCTGGGTGCAGTTGCTGACCTGCTGATCGGAATCGGTACGCACGATCGACGACACACCAGATGCGGGTGCCTCACCGGCCGATCCGAGTGTCGCCTGGAAGTCCAAAGTGCCCGCGCCGCAGACCGCCGGGTTCTGCAGGAACGGACGACCACCGACGATGCCGTTGAAGCTCAACGCGACGCTCCGGTAGCGCACCGGGATGCCCTGAATCATCTGCGGCATCGACGTAGTGATCGAGTCAAGACCGAAGGTCGTACTGCTGTTGACGACCAGTGACGCGTAAACCGTCGTCGTCCCGAGATTGAACGGGCCGACGATCGCCGGTACCTGGATCGCCAGCTTCGCGATCTCACTCGTGCTCGCGTCAGTCAGATGGACGGTTCCATTGAGCGCAGCGGTCTGGGCACCAACCCCGGTGAGCACGTTGACGGTTCCAACCTGTGATGCCGCGGCGCAGGTGCCGGCCGCTGCGGCGGCTGCGGTGCAAGGTGTGGTCACGGCGTTGACGGAGCCTGTGAAGCCATTGGGAAGGCGGTAGGTGATCGAGTTGAGATTGTCCTGGCGGTCGTTGCGAGTCGCCGTCAGCGTCATATTTGGATGCTTGCCCGCGCCGGTGTCTGAGAGATTCGCGCTGAAGGTCGGTGTGAATGCGTCAAAGGCACAGCCGGCGGCGTTAGGTCCGGCGGTCGCGGTGAGGTTTGCGTTGCGTATCACAGCTGCCTGGTTCGGGCTCGTCCACGGCGTGATCGTGGCCGCGGTCGAGTAGGTGCCGCAGACCTGCGGGTTGGAAATCATCGCCTGCGGTCCAGAGTTGAAGACCAGCTGGAACTGCGACCAGGGGACCTGCGGAAGCGCCTTGCCGACAGCTGCCGCGTCGCCGAAAACCGTCGTTACTTGGCCGTTGGCAGCGACGATCGCGCGAGCCTCGAACTTCACGCTGGCACCATTGGAGGCGTAGATCAGCAGTCGATACCGCTCGGCCTGCGTGGCTCCTGGCGCGCCAAGAAAGACCTGTCCCGTTACCGCTCCCGTAATCAGTGGCGTGCTAATCGAAACCGTGCCGATCTGGGTTTCCGGCGGGCAGGTCGGGGGCGTATCCGGACTCGACTCGGCGAACTGCGCGTTGGTGCATCCGACGCTACCGACGCCGTTGGCGATCGCCGGATTGATCTGGAAGCCAAGGGGCAGGGCCACATCGACGCGCTTGACGTGCGCCGGCTGAGGGGTGGCGATCGAGTTGGTCAACGTCGCCGTCAGCCCGGTCGGCTGACCGGCCTGGGTCGAGGTCTGCGTCAATGCGAAGCCGGGGTTGAACGCAGCCAGCGACGAACAGTTGGGCGCGGCTATCGAGGATGACGCCTGTTTGTAATCGACTCCGTCAACCGTCGCGTCCGTGTTTGTGTTTGAGCCCCAGGCGCGCCCGTAGATGCTCGTCTGCCAGGCATCGCAGCGGGTCGGCGTCTTTAGGAAGGCTTGACCGCCCGGGGTGGTCGCGTTGATCGTCTGCGATATCGAGTTGATTCGAATCTGTGCGGTGCCGGCGTCGGTTGGCGCCGTTTCGGGAAGGTCGTCGATGATGTGGATTCGCAGTCCGGTGTCGTTGGGGCGCAGTGTGATCCGCGCCGTCATGTCCATCTCGGCCGTGCCGCCGATCGTGCAGAGACCGCCGGCCGACCCGGAAACGTGGACACCCAGATGCGTTGGCACCTCGGGATCGGCGGCGGGCTGATTGCGCAGCAGATAGATGCTGCCGGTAAGAGTGAGGTTGCAGTCGACCGCAAGTAAGAGCACGGTCGCGCGTGCATCGACGTTGACTGTGATCGATCCGACGACGCTGGACGGCGGGCAGGCGCTGTAGTCCGGACTGCCGCTGCTGGCAGTAACACCCGTGTAACTGACGCCACAGCGTGAAGCCGACGGAATGGCGTTCGGATTGCCAACCAATCCGGCCGGATAGTCGATCGCAAGTCGGCGCAGGTCGTCCCCGGCGGATCCGTCGCTGCCACCAGGGTTGTAAGCGAAGCTCATCGCTTGCGTGTAGTTCACACTAGATCCGGCGGCGGGAGGATTCGGACCCGAGAAACTCGCAGTCAGGCTCGGTGTCACGTTCGCGTTTGCGGCTCCGACATGCGCGATCAGCAAACACAAAACGGCCGCGCAGAGCGCGGCCAGCATCCTGACGGCTGCCGAAACCCGGCGGTCCGTCACTTCAAAATCAATTGTGGTCCTGCCTTTGGAACTTCCGACAGCAACGCCCCCCAGCGTCGCAAGCCCTGCAAATACACGCATCGGTGTGCTGTCCCCTCGGTGAATCCGTTGATTCCGTAATCTATGTCTGCCGACTCGCTCGAATCCATTCGATGCGAGACGTCGGCAAACCCGAAATGTGAGCCACGGGATTGTTGTCTGCTTCGACCGTATTGACGAATCTGTGTCCTGTCAAGGTGTCGGCCGAAAGTTGCGCAGTCTTTAGTAGTACGTGCGTCGAATACGCATGGTTATGCGGGATAGCCCGTTACTAAGCGGTAAGCAACTGGACGTTTGATGACGCCTCTTGGCCCGCAGGGGTGCAGACGATCAAGGGGTGCAGACGATCAAGGGGTGCAGACGATCAGGGGTCGAGCACGGCAACGAGCTCGGCGCGCAGCTCGCGCGTGCTCAACGGCTCGTGATCGAGGACCGTAAAACGACCCGGGCGTGTGCCCGGCGCCGACTTGACGATCTCCGCCAGGCGTCCCGCTTCGATCCCGAAACCGGACAATGCCGCCGTCATACCGGCCGATGCAACAAGTTCGCGAGCAGCGTGCAGATCGCCACCCTGCAGTGCGGTCGCGACGATCGTGCCGAACGCGACCTGTTCGCCGTGGGACGCGGTGCCCGGCTCGAGCCGGTCAAGCGCGTGGCTGATCAGATGCTCGCTGCCCGAGCACGGTCGCGACGACCCCGCTATCTCCATCGCCAGTCCGCTCAGCACCAACCCGTCGAGCAGCCGTCGCGCGAGCTCGATCGAGACCTTGCCTTGACGCAGTGGCGAGAGATCAAGACCTTCGATTAAGAGGTGTGCGCACGACGACAACAGCGCGGCAAAGTCATCGACCTCGGCATCGCTGTGCGCGGCGGCGAGTCGCCAGTCGATCAAGGCGGTGCGATTGCCGATCAAGTCACCGACGCCGGCGCGAGCGAATGCGGCGGGAGCGCTGGCGAGCGTCTGCAGGTCGGCGACCACCGCGACCGGCAGCTGCGATCGTTCAGATACAACAGAGCCGCTGTCCTCTTCAATCACTGCGATCGGCGAGGCGATGCCGTCGGTTGAAAGCTGAGTCGGAACCACGATCACCGGGACGTCGGCGATCAGACTCGCCGCCTTGGCGACGTCGATCGGACGACCGCCGCCAACCGCCACTGCGGCGTCGTGTTCACGACCGAGGCGCTCCGCGAGCTTGTTGACGACCGCGCGCGAGTTGTTCTCGACGCTCACGCGACTGCCGTTGATGCCGATCAGATCACTGCAGACCGCCGCGGACTGCGACGTGCCCGATATAAACAGTGGCGCCACAACGTCGAGCTCGGCGAGCACACCGCGCAACTCGCGATCGAGCGCCTCGTGCCCTTCGACCACCCGCAGGAAGCGAGGAAGATCGATCTGGCGGCTCGAAGTCATCGCCGCGACGAGCTGATCAAAATCGCTCATGCGGTGACCTGCGCGTCGATCGACGGTGCGATCCGCTCGTTCGCGATCGCTAGATCGACGTGGTCATCGATCTCGACCCAGCGCAGCCCTCCGACACGCTCGATCTTGACCGGACGCTCGCCTGCCAGAGCTTCAATCGCGTCCTCGTAGTAGACCTGCACGTTTCCGGCGACGACAAACTCGTTGAGAATCTCGGCGAAGCGCGGGCCGTCCTCGGAATCGATTCGCGTCAGACCGATGTACTCGCCGACGGCGACATCCAGCGGAAGCTCTTTGTGCAAACGGTCGAGATCGTCGACAGTGCGGCCGCGGGCGGTCGCCTTCATCGACTCGTCGTCAACCGGCGAGACGTCATCGACCAGAATCGCGGTGCCTTCGGCTTTCGCCAGCCGCACCGCCAGCTCCGGCTCAAACAGCAGATCACAGTTGACGATCACGCAGCCCTCCTCGACTACATCGGCAACCTGCCACAACGAGGTGATGTTGTTCTCCGTATCCCAGCGGTCGTTGAAGATCGTCTCGATGTCGTAACTGTCGAGCTTGTCGGCGGCGTGCCCGGTAACGGCGACGACCCGTGAGAAACCCGCCGCGCGGAGATACTCGAACGCACGATCGGCCAGCGGGCGTCCGCCGACTTCGACCAGTGCCTTCGGCTGGTCTGCACAGAGCTCGCCGAGACGCGAACCACGTCCGGCGGCGAGGTAGATGACCGGCAGCTGGTCCATCAACAGAAAGTTAGCCCCCTTTACGTGACCGGCTTGTTACTGATGGGCACGCAGGGTCTTTAGAGCATCGAGACATTGGCGGTAGACCTCGTCGAGCGACGGGTTGGATCGACATACGAAACGATACGAATGGACCGGTCCGAGAATCCACGCGCTCACCGCTCGGTCGCCGTCGTGCATCGTCAGGCGAGTCTCGTACACCTTCAGATCGTGAATCGTTCGCTCGCGCTGATCTAGTTCTTTCCCGCCCGCGGCAGCGGAATTGGCGGCACGATCCTGGACGAGAAACTGCTTTCGATCCGCCTCGGTGGTCAGCGGCGGCTGCAACACGTAGTACGCCAGCATCATGTAGTTGTTCTGGCTGTCGTTGGCTGGCGCCAGCGACCAAGTCGAACCATCGAAAGGCGCGTCGATGTGTTCTATCCGTCTGCGCTCGCGCTGGCCGGGCAGCGGTTCGTAACGCACACTCACGCGACCACCGGGCAGACTGGACTTGCCGTCGGTGGCCAACGTCGCACGCGCCGGGTTGGACTCCCCTGCGGAGAGGATCTCACCGAGGTCGACGAGATCCGTCACGGCGGCCAGCTTGAGCAACACGACGATCGCCACGGCGGCGCTGAGGAACTGCGTACGCAGCCGTTTGCCGCGTCGCTTCCATTCTTGTTGGTTCGCAGGGATCTGCGGGATCCGCTCGCGCAGCCCGGCATCGGTCAACGTGCGCTCCCAACGACCGCTTGGCACCGGATCAACGAACCCGGCGGGAGGGTGCCACGGGCGCACGCCAGTGTCGGCGTCTGGCGACGGCTCACCGCGCGCGGGCGGGACCGGGTTAACGAACTCCGACGATTCGCCCTGGACTGCCCGGAGTTCGTCAGTGAAGTAAGTGTGCAGCCGCTCTGCGAGGTCGGCCGGGGCCGGCGGCCGAGGCGGCGCTCCCCAGGCCGGTTGTCTGAACTGCGGCTGCATACGGCGCGTATCGTCGCAATCGACTCGGCGCTTTATCGCTGGATCTCCGCCACGGCGGCCGAAGAATCCGCCGGTCGATCCCGCTCGCCAAATACGCTGCTCCCCGATGAGCGCGACGATCTCTCGAGCCAACCTCCCGCCAATCGCCGAGCTGGCGGCCATCTGCGGCGGCGAGGGGACCCGCGGTGCCGACGAACCGCGCGACCTGCGACGTCTCTACGCCCGCTTCGTGCGACGCCTCTCGATCCGCCTCACACGGCTTCTGCTGCCCACCGGTTTAAGCGCCAACCAAGTGACCGTCGGAGGAATTTTGATCGGCCTGATCGGCGCCGGCCTACTGGCCATCAATGAGTTCTGGGCGCAGATCGCTGCACTGCTGCTTCTGCAGCTGAGCTTCGTGCTCGACTTCTGCGACGGTGAGATCGCGCGTTTCGAACGCGAGATCGAGGGCCGCAGCAGCGGCATGGGTGGCGCGTATCTCGACTGGGTCGGGCACTACTACATCCCCGCCTTGATGACCGGCGCGCTCGGCTGGGCGGTCTTCCGTGTAACGGCCGACTGGTGGTGGCTGGCCGCGGCGCTGGTGGTGATTCTCTCGCTGGTTCGCGTGCCCTACAGCGCCCGCGATCACATCATGTGGGGCGTCTATCGCGATCGGCCCGAGACGCGCGAGAGTGAGGCGATGGTGCGTGCGGCGCTGGCGCGTCAGGGTGGCGACCCGCAGAAACTTGACCTCGATGCGCCGCCGGCCGAAAGACTCGCTGGTGGCGAGGGGCGCGGACTGCTCTGGGTGCGCCACACCAACCTCGGGCAACTGATCGTCTTCCCCGGGTTCATCAACCTCGTGGCCGCCGCGTCAGTGATCGACATGATCCTCAGCGCCGGCGACGCAAGCGTCTACGAGATCGTCGCGCGCGCAACACTGCTCGGCTTACTCGGGGCCGTGCACCTGTTGCATCAGGTCCGGGCGATCGCCCAGGGATTTCGAGTCACGCGCGCTCTTTAGGAGCTGCCGTGCGTTACGCAGCTGCGCCAACTCGACGCGGCTGAAGAATCCGGTCACGAGCAACAGCGCGGGGTAGAGCAACCACCACGCCGCGCGAGCCGCCAGGCCAGCGGCACCGTCGTCCGGCAGCAAGTGGTCTCCCGCGAAGCTCACCGCCAGCGCCACGGCGACGATCTGCATCAACCGTCGCCACTCAAGAACCAGCCCGAGCGTGGCGCGGGCGCGCAGGTACATCAGTCCGAGCAGAACGACGTACGCGCCGATCAGTGCGAGTCCGGCACCGACGATGTCCATGCTCGGAATCAATAGGTAACAAAGCAGCGCATTGACCGCGAGCCCGGCCGCGGCGACCGGAAACAGCGATCCGGTCTTGCCCATCCGAGCGACCGACGAGACCAGCACGAGGTAGGCGCCGTAGAGCACCACTCCGGTGGCGACGATCGGCACGGCTCGGTAGCTCTCGTAGAACGCGTCGGCTACGAGCAGCTTCGACAGCCAGCGGGCGATCAATGCAAGCCCGGTAACAATCGAACCGGTCACGAGCAGGTAGTAAGTCAAGACGCGGCCGTAGACGATGCGTGCCTCGGCGTCGGCTTTGATCGAATAGGCCAGCGGCGGCCAGGCAAGCTGGAAGGCGCGCACGAAGATCGTCACGCCCTGCGCGAACTTGAAGGCGATCGAATAGAGACCGGCCGCGACAAGCCCCGCCGATTTCGAACTCGGCAGATGCAGCAGCATCAGCCGGTCCACCCAGTTAAGCGCGTAGAGCGAGACTTCGCCGGGCACCGTCGGCAGCCCGAACTTCAGCATCGGTCGCAACAACGGCAGCGCAGGTGTGCCGATCTTGCGCAGGTTGATCGCGAGCAACGCGAGTGTGACCAGCGCGGTTCCGGTCGCGTTTCCGAGCAACAACCCCTTGGCATCGAGGTCTTCGCCGACGACCAAGTACACAGTCAGCGGCACGGTGATCAGCACGTTCGTGACCGTGGTCAGCGCGTAGGCGCCGGCACGCTCATCGACTCTAAACAGCGAGAGCAACAGCTCATAGAACGTCTGGAACCAGAACCAGGCGATCGCGATCCTGACCAGCTCGACCGCACCCTCGCCGCCGCCGATCAGTCCCTCGGCCAGCGGCTCCGCAAGCAGCATGCAGGCGGCCGCGCCGAGCGTTGTCGTCAAGATCATCCCCCAGAACCCCGTGCGCACGACTTCTCGCCGGTCGTAGTCGGCGTTGAGGAAGTAGAACCGCAGTAGCGCTTCGATCGCACCCAGCCTGAAGAGGATCGACAGCACGATCACGGTGCCGGCGAGGATCTCCACCTGCCCGAACTCGGCCGGCGGCACGTACCGCGTGTAGAGCGGCAGCGTGAATACCGCGATCAGCTTCGCCAGCACGCTTGAAGTCGTGTAGGCGGCGCCGGTGCGCGCCAGTCGCCTGAGGTAACCGATCACGCGGCAGCCCCTTCGCCAGCATCAGCGGCGATATCAACCGCGCCGTTTCGCGCGATCGCCGCGAGCGACACGGCCGCCCCGAGCATCACCCACGTCAAGGGGTCTTCGAAAAACGCGGCGTAGACCAGTGAGTGGACGAACAGCGCCGTGAACGCGGCCGCGACGGCGATACGAGCCACCACTCCCGGCCGGCCGTTTGCGCCGACACGGCGGTACGCCGCACGAAATCCACTAACCAGCACGGCGATCAGCGCGAGCAGTCCGATCAACCCTTGCTCGGCGGCGACAGTCATTGGTGCCGTGTGCGACTTCGTCGTCGACGGTGTTCCGAAGGTCGAGTCGCGCGCAAGTTCCTGACGGTCGAATGCATCAGCGAACGCGCCGGATCCGTAACCCCAGACCGGCCGTTCGCCCCACAACGTCAGCCCGCCGGAGACAAGATCGAAGCGCCCACTCGTCGAAGCCTCGGCGTCGCGCGAGTTCGTCAGGTCTACGCCGGAGACCGACGGCACCGCAAGCGCGAAGACGATCCCGACCAGCGCGAGACCGCCGGTCACGCCAAGTACCCAGCGCGCGTTCCAGCGCATCGCCGCCAGCGCGATCAATCCGGCCAGCAGTGCCGCGAAGCTCGACTGCGACAGGGTCAGCACCAGCCCGACCCAGAGAATCACCAGCACGACCGCGGCGGCGAGCACGCGGCGCGACCGGTCCGTGAACAACAAGACCGCGGCGACCATCACCATCACTAAAGCGACGAAGCGCCCGAAGATGTTCGGATCGAAGAACAGCGATTGAATTCGGAAGTACGGATCGAAATCGTTCGGCTTGATCCCGCCGGGGCGAATCAGATACTCGCCGCGCGCGTATTCCAGGAAGCCGGCGCCGACGAACAGCAGCGCGAGCCCGATGAGCACCACCGCGCAGGCACGCAGCTGTTGTGCGTCCCAGCGGTTGGCCGCGACGATGCCGAACAAAAGCGCAAACGGCGCGTAGAAGAAGACGAGGTTTTGAGTCGCCACGGCGACATCCGACGAGTAGGCGCCCTGCAATACATAGAGCGCCAAGAACCCGGCCAGCGTTACCTCCAGCAGCTTCGGCGCACGAATCGGAACATCTTGGCCACGCCAGGCGTCAAACGCCTGCGCCAGCACCGCGCCGGCGATCACCAGGTACAACGGCAACAGCAACTTGACAGACTCGCCGCCAAGCTCTAGCGGAA
>JBASTN010000001.1:0-15537 GCA_049274915.1 Solirubrobacterales bacterium | reverse complement strand
ACGTCCGGCGGATTCGCCGGAGAGCTCACCGGCGACCGTCGCGGCGAAACCGGAACCGCCCGAGCCTGACTTGACGGCGCTTTCGAGCAAGCGAACGCGCAGTTCGGCGGCGCGGATGTCGAGATCGCGTTCGTAGGCATCCTCGAGCGTTTCGGGCGGCCGCACGATCGCGTAGATCAGGGCGCCGGCGAACGGAAAGATCAGGGCGGCAATCGCGGCAGAGCCGATCAACACCGGGTCCTCAAGCCGACGCCGGGCATCGGAAAGCGTCCAGTAGACCAGAGCGATCCAGATCGCGATCAGGAAAATCACCAAAAGGTTGGCGACCATGCCGACACCGTCGTTGTCGATCCCGAAGATCGCCAACGGAGCGAGGCCGAAAAGGGCCTGAGATTTGCTTGAGGAGGCTGAACCCATAGCTCGGCGCGAGTGTATCGACGCGCTCAGAAGATGAATTTCCCGAGTGCGTAGCCGATCCCCGAGAACAGCAGAATCACCAGCGCGACAATCAGTGCGACGATCGCGACCATCGCGAACAACGAGGGTTGTTCGGGTGGTTCGGGCGGGGCGCTCGGTGGCGTGGGGACAGCCATCGCGGGGCTCAGAGCGTCGCCCCGGCCGGCGCGGACGGGTCGCGTAAGAGATCGGCGAGCAAGTAGTTGGAACCGGTCACGAGCAGTGCCCCGGAGCGTCCGGCAATCTCTCGTGCACGGTCGAGAGCGGCGTGCGGGGCGGGCTCTATCTCGATTCGAGCGTCAGGCGCGAGCGCCGTGATCTGGGTCGCAAGATCGGCGGCGGCCAGCGATCGTGGGTTAGTTGATCGCGTGCAGACGACGACACCGTCTGGGTGGATCGCTGTCAGCAACCGTCTGAGCGTCGGCTCGATGTCTTTGTCACGCATCATCGCGACGAGCAATGTAACCGGCCGATCGTCGATCAGCTCGGGCAGCGCCTCGATCAGCGCGTCGGCCGCCTGCTCGTTGTGGGCGATATCGCGCAGCTCCAGCGGGTCGAGGTTGGTGACCTGAAGCCGGCCCTGGAGTCGGGTCGATCGCACGAACTCGGTGATCGCGACGATCGCGCGTTCGCGCTCGAACGTCTCGCCGGGCCGGGTTCGATTCTGCATAACCCCGGCCGCCGCCAATGCCAGCGACGCGTTGCGCCGCACGAACGCTCCCGGCAGGCTGGCGAATGATCGTTCTTCGGAACGCACGTGTACGAGCCGCGCGTCGCGCTCGTCGGAAACGTCGTTTGCCTGCTGCTCCGCCACAGCGCCCAACGCGCCGCAGACCAACACCGCATTGCTGCGAACGACCGCGAGTTTTTCCCGCGCGATCAGCTCGATCGACTCGCCGAGATACTCGGTGTGATCGATACCGACACCCGTCAACACCTGCACCCGCGAGTCGCCGAGCACGTTGGTGGCATCGAGACGACCGCCAAGCCCTGCTTCTACGACGGCAACGTCAAGCCCGGCCTCGGCGAACGCAATGAACGAAACTGCCGCTATCGCTTCGAACTGGGTGACTCGGTCGTCTGTCTCCGAGTGAGCGTCGAGCTTTTCGATTGCCTCGCGCACCCGTCCACCGGCGGCGACGAACGCGTGTGGGGCAATCATCCGCCCTTCGATCTCGACTCGTTCGCGAAAGCTGCGTAGATGCGGCGACGTGAAGCAGCCGCTGCGAAGCCACTGTGCACCGAGCGCCGCACCGATCATCAACGTTGTCGACGACTTTCCATTGGTGCCGACCACGTGAACCGCCGGAACCGTGTTCTGCGGATCGCCGAGCAACGCGAGCAAGCGGCGCATCCGGTCGAGCCCGAAGCGCATGTCGAACTGCTCGCGCGACAGTAAAAAGCCCTCGACCTCCAGGGCGGCCGCGAGTTCCGGTTGCTCCTTGGCCTGCTCGTTCAACTCGCCGCCCGTCGCAGGATCGATCAGGACAGCGCCGCGAGTTCGGTGCGATAGCGATCCAGCTTTTCTCGTTCGACGTCGACGACTGCGGCCGGAGCCTTGGCGACGAACTGTTCGTTGCCGAGCTTCTTTTCGAGCCGGTCGATCTCGCTGTGCAGCTGCTTGGCTCGATCGGCCTTCTTTGCCTCGATCTCAGCCGGATCGAAGGCGTCGCTCGGCAGCATCTCGATCGCGCCGCCCGGGATCGCGAGGTTGCCGACCGCGTCCTCTTGGGTTTCAGCCAGTTCGATCCGGCCGAGACGCTGCAGTTGTTCAAGCAGACCCTCGTCGTACCCCTCTGCCAGTAAACGACCGCGCAGACTGACCTTCGGGGCGACGCCGAGCTCGTCGCGATAGCGACGCAGCGAGGTAATCGCCTCGATCGCGCGACTCATCGCGCCCTCGGCGTTGCTGTCGACTAGAGAGCTGTCAAGCGTCGGGTACGCCGATGCCGCTAGCTGCTGCCGGTCACCCGGCAGTAGTGCCCAGATTTCCTCGGTGACGAACGGCATCAATGGGTGCATCAGCGCAAGAGTCTGTTCGAGCACGTAGAGCAGGTTGGCGCTGACTGAATCATTCTCGCCCTCTGCCCAGAGCCGCGGCTTGGCGAGCTCGAGATACCAGTCGCAGACCTCGTTGTAGAAAAAGTTATAGAGGCCGAGCGCTGCGTGCGAGAAGTCGTACTCGCCGATCTGCTCGGTGGTCTGCGCGATCGCACCTTGCAGGCGCGACAGAACCCATCGGTCCTCGGCGGTCTCTGGCCGCGGCTCGGCCGGAACATCGGCGACCTTCAGCAAGATCAGACGTGACGCGTTCCAGAGCTTGTTCGCAAGATCGTTGCCCTGCTTGACCTTCTCCTCGCTGTAGCGAACGTCTTGGGCCGAGCTCATCGCCAACAACCCAAAGCGTGTCGCGTCGGCGCCGTACTTATCGATCACCTCAAGCGGGTCGATCCCCGTGCCCAGCGACTTACTCATACGTCGCCCGTCTGGTGCCTGAATCACCGAGTGGATATAGACATCGTCGAACGGCACCTCACCGAGGAACTCGATGCCCATCATGATCATCCGCGCGACCCAGAGAAAGATGATGTCGCGCGCTGTCGAGAGCACATTGGTCGGGTAGTACGACGCCAGCTGTGGGGTCCCGTCGGGCCAGCCCATCGTCGCGAACGGCCACAGCGCACTCGAGAACCACGTGTCGAGCACGTCTTCGTCACGCGTCCATCCGTCGCCTTCGGGCTCGCTTTCGCCGACGTATACCTCTTCTCCGCGATACCAAACCGGAATCCGGTGACCCCACCAGAGCTGGCGAGAGACGCACCACGGACGGATCTCGTTCATCCAGTTGAGATAGACGCGGCCCCAGCGATCAGGTGTGAACTTCACGCGCCCGCTCTCGACCGCCTCGATTGCTGGTCCGGCCAACTGCTTCATGTCGCAGAACCACTGCAGTGAGATCAACGGTTCGATGCGCTCGCCCGAGCGGTGCGAGTGCGGTACGACGTGGGTATGAGGCTTGACCTCGCCCAGCGCGTCGAGCTCGCGCAGCTTTTCGACGATCTTGTCGCGGGCTTCGAGCACTTTCAATCCGGCAAACTCTCCCGCAGCGTCGGTCATGCGACCGTCGAAGCCGATCACCGTCAACTCCTCGAGACCGTGCCTGCGCCCGATCTCGAAGTCGTTCGGATCGTGGCCGGGCGTGATCTTCAGCGCGCCCGTTCCGAACTCGAGATCGACGTGGTCGTCGGCGATGATCGGCAGCTTGCGTCCAGCGATCGGCAGGATCGCGTGCGTGCCGATCAGGTGCTTATAACGCTCATCGTTCGGGTTTACAGCGACGGCCGTGTCGGCGAGCATCGTCTCGGGCCGGGTCGTCGCGACGGTCAAGTCTCCCCCGCCCTCGAGCGGGTACTTGATGTCGTAAATCGCGCCCTCGACCTCTTTGTCCTCGACCTCCAGGTCGCTAATCGCCGAGCCGATGCCCGGATCCCAGTTGACCATGTAGTTGTCGCGGTAGATCAGGCCCTTCTCATAGAGCGCGACGAATACCTTGACCACGGCCTTCGCGTAGCCAGGATCCATCGTGAAGTGCTCTTCGCTGTAGTCGCAGCTGGCGCCGAGCCGCTTGAACTGCTCGACGATCGTCGCGCCGTACTGCTCGCGCCACTGCCAAACGCGCTTTTCAAAGCCTTCTCGGCCGAGCTCGTGGCGGCTGGTGCCTTCTTTGGCGAGCAGCTTTTCGACCTGTGCCTGCGTGGCGATACCGGCGTGATCGGTGCCGAGTACCCACTTGGCTCGCTCACCTTGCATGCGGTGCAGTCGGATCAGCGTGTCCTGAATCGAACCGTTGAGTGCGTGGCCCATGTGGAGTGCGCCGGTCACATTCGGCGGCGGAATCACGATCGAGTAGTTCTCGCCCGGTTCACCTGCGTCTTCGGGATGAAAAATCCCGGATTCCATCCAGCGGTCGAAGATCCGCTGTTCGACCTCGCCGGGCTCGTAGCGGGTGCGTTCGTTGAGAACCTGGAAGCGATCGGCGGACATGGCGAAGGAGTTTATGTGCAGCGCCACGCGGTCGGCACTCCGGCGGCAGCCTTGACGGCCCGTGTCGCCGGTAGTCTGCGCGCGGGGATATGCCTCCGCTCGCCGAGTACACCGATGTCACATTGCGCGCTCTCGAACAGACGCGCGGTAGGCGTCGTCGGAGCTATCGATCGCTCGACGATCGTGCTCTTCGGCCCGGTCCTCGGCTGGCTGTAGGCATCTCATGACCGCACCCGTCCCCCGCACGCCTCAAGTTCACGACGCCGACGCGATCGCGCGCCTGCGCCCGCTGCTCGTCGAGCGCGTCAGAGGCAACTCGTTTGATCCCGCAACCGGGTATCTGGATCTAATGGAAGGACGTCGCGAATCGCTCAGCCCGATCACGGTCGCGATGCGCATGCCTCTGGTCAGCACGATCTACGAGCGATACTGGCGGCCAGGATTCGGCCGCCTACTGAAAGGTGTCAACGGTCCAAGCATGGGAGACGAGTACAACCTCGCCGCTGAACTCATGCAGCTGAGGCCGGGGTCGGTCGCGCTCGACCTCGGCTGTGGTCCGGCGAACTTCGCCCGGCGCTTCGCACGTACCGTCGGTCCGGCAGGGCTGGTGGTCGGCTATGACGGATCCGAGACGATGCTCAAACGCGCGGTCAATGAACTCCGGCGTGATCCAACCCGATCGCTCGCCCTCTGCCTCGGCGAAGCCACCGTGCTCCCATTCGAGGACAACGCGTTCGACTCGGTCTGCTGTTTCGCGGCACTGCACATGTTTCCCGACCCATTCGCCTCGCTCGACGAGATCGTGCGAGTACTCGGCCCGGGTGGACGGCTCGCCCTGCTGACGACACGTGCTCCAAGCGGTACTGGCCTGCGTACAACCGTTGTCCGTGCGATCGGAGAGTCGAGCGGCCAGAAGATGTTCAATCGCGCTCAGATTCGCGAGGCACTCGAGTCGCGCGGCCTACACGTCGAGAGCCAGGAGCCCGCCGGAGCTGCACAGATCGTCTCTGCAGTTATCCGGTAATTCCCGTTTCAGGGTTGCCAAACGACCGAACCTCCCCTACATTGGCTTCAAGTCAAGGATGACTTACGAATTCATTTGATGCCCTCCCGAAAAACACTTCTCCTGGCCGTCACGGTGCTCGCCACCTGCGTGTTGCTTCCTGTCAGCAGTGCCGCAGCAGCGCCGTCGCCCGCCAAGACCCGCGTGATCGTCACGCTCAACGTCGATGCCGCCGTCGCGGCCGTCGACCAGAGTGCGGCAATCGCGCAATCAACTGACGCGTTGCTCGCCGTCATGCCCGCCGGCACGTTCGAAGTGATCAACCGCCCCGTAGCGCTTCCGTACTTGACGCTCGCGGTCAGCCCACACGCGTTGTCGGTTCTGAAGACGAGCGGTCTTGTGACTGCAGTCGAAGCCGACAAGACTGTCTCGGCTTCGACCAAGAAGAAGAAGTGCAAGACTGTGAAATTGAAGGACGGCAGCAAGGTCAAGATGTGCAAGAAGGCAAGCTCGAAGAAGTTCGCCGACGTTCACTAGACCGCCGCGCTTGACAAAAACTTCCCGGGGCTACAGCTGCTCCTGTCTGCAAAGGGCCACTCTTTACCGGGTGGCCTTTTGCATGGCTTGACCCCTATCCGCACGATGGGTCGCCAGCAGTGCGAGTAGTTGGATCGCCAGCCCAGCAGTCAACGCGATGGCGAACGACTGCGCGATTTCGCCGGAGCCTGCGAGCGCTAATGCCAGCACATAGAAGAATCCGGCGAATGCAAACAGTCCACCCAACAGTCCGCGCATAACGCGCACGACCGTGTCCGGGTCGGACTGGCCATGCGTGAAAGCGGCGAGAATCGCTGCGATCACCGGGAACGGCGTGAAGACTCCGCTCACGGTCGATCCGAGTTCGCCGGCGAGGGCCGTCAGCGCGACGACCAACGCGATCGTCGCCAGTGCACGCATCGGCAGATCCCAGCGCGGCGGTTCGGCCGGGGACGCCGCGTGCCCTGGCGTCGGCAACAACAGCATCGCCGCGACGATCGAGGCATACGCGGCGCCAAGCGCTGCTTCGCGTGGCAGATCAACCTGCGCCAGGGCGACGGCGGTGACCCCGCACGCAAACCATCCGATCGCCAGGCTCGACGCCCAACCGAAGCGGTACGCCACGCGACTGAACGTGACTATGAAAACGGTTAGAGCGACCACACCAAGCAGCGCCGCCGCGGCGGCATCGGCGGCAAACGCCGCGCCGTGATCGAGCGCGAAAACCAGCAACACAGGACCGGCGACCGCAGGCAACGCAGCGGCAAGACCGCCAAGCCGCGGACCGAAGCGCCGCGTGATCAGCGACGCGCCGACAACGAGCGCCGGTGCGAGCGCGAGTTTGACTGCGAGGACGCCCACGCGGAATGCTGGATCAGCGCGTTACGCGCGGTCGCCGCTAGGCGGATTCTTGGGTCAGTGCGTCAGGCGGGCGCCCGATGCGCTTAGAGCCGCCGGGTTCGACCTTTGCGGCCTCGGTCACGAGCGTCGGGTTGAGCCCCTTCTCGATCGTTTCCTTGGTCACGACACACTTGGTGACGTCGGTGCGACTCGGCAGTTCGAACTGCACGTCGAGCAAAGTTTCTTCGAGGATCGAGCGCAGTCCGCGGGCGCCCGTCTCGCGCTCGATAGCGCGGCGGGCGATCGCGCGCAGCGCCTCGTCGGCAAAGACGAGGTCGATGTTGTCAAAGGCGAAGAAGCGCTGGAACTGCTTGACCAGAGCGTTCTTCGGCTCGGTCAGGATCGTCACCAGGTCGTCTTCTTGCAGCTGGCGAATCGCCGTGACGACGGGCAGGCGGCCGATGAACTCCGGGATCAAGCCGTAGTTGATCAGGTCTTCTGGCAGGCACTTCTCAAAGACCTCACCGACATCCTGCTCAGACCGGCTCTGCACGTCGGCGCCGAAGCCGAGGCCCTTGTAACCGACGCGCTTGCCGATCACCTTGTCGAGGCCGGCGAACGCGCCGCCGCAGATGAACAACACGTTGGACGTGTCGATCGTCAGAAGTTCTTGATGCGGGTGCTTGCGTCCACCCTGCGGCGGGACGCTGGCAACGGTGCCCTCGAGGATCTTCAGGAGTGCCTGCTGCACACCCTCGCCAGAGACGTCACGCGTAATCGAAGGGTTGTCTGCTTTGCGGGCGATCTTGTCGACCTCGTCGATGTAGACGATGCCGGTCTCGGCGCGCTTGACGTCGTAGTCGGCGGCCTGGATCAACTTGAGAAGAATGTTTTCGACGTCCTCGCCGACGTAGCCGGCTTCGGTCAGCGCGGTGGCGTCAGCGATCGCGAAGGGTACGTTGAGTACGCGGGCGAGCGTCTGCGCCAAGAGAGTCTTGCCGCACCCGGTCGGTCCGAGCATCAAGATGTTGCTCTTGGCAACCTCGACCTCGCCGTCGGCGGACTGGATCATCTGTACGCGCTTGTAGTGGTTGTAAACGGCGACCGCGAGCGTGCGCTTGGCGGTCTCCTGGCCGATCACGTACTCCTCGAGATTCTCGTTTATCTCGCGCGGCTTGGGAATATTGGCGACATCGAGCGCTGCCGGTGTGGCGAGCTCTTCGTCGATGATCTCGTTGCAGAGGTCGATGCACTCGTCGCAGATGTACACGCCGGGACCGGCGATCAATTTCTTGACCTGCCGCTGCGATTTGCCGCAGAAGGAGCAGAGCAACTGCTCGTTGTTGTCAGTGGGGCGTGCCATCTAGTGCAGAGTCAAGCGTCGAGAGGGACCGATCCAGTAGTCGGGCATCCAGTAGTCGAGCGGAGTGTGCTGCGGAGTTCAATCCA
This sequence comes from Solirubrobacterales bacterium, assembly GCA_049274915.1. GTDB lineage: Bacteria > Actinomycetota > Thermoleophilia > Solirubrobacterales > JACPNS01 > JACPNS01. Next base: position 7,208 of record JBASTN010000001.1, on the reverse strand, counting down.
AGATAAAGCAAAAACAAGTGTTGAGGGGCATCAAACGTATCGGCAGGCGGCTGGCAACTGTCCAGCGATTTGGGTCAGTCGTCCAGCCGCCGCCGGACGCTTAACGGTTCTCCAGAATCGAGTCGATCAGGCCGTACTCGACTGACTCCTGCGCGCTCATGAAGTAGTCGCGCTCGGTGTCCTTCGATACACGCTCGATCGATTGCCCGGTGTGGTGGGCGAGAATCTCGTCGAGGCGCTTGCGTACGTCGATGATCTCGCGAGCGTGAATCTCGATGTCGGTCGCCTGCCCCTGGAAGCTCGAACTGACCTGGTGGATCAAGATCTTCGAGTTCGGCAGCGAGAGACGCTTGCCCGGCTCACCGCCCGCGAGCAGGACGGCGCCCATGCTCATCGCGATGCCGCAGCAAATGGTCTGAACCTTCGGCTTGATGTACTGCATCGTGTCGTAAATCGCGAGACCGGCGTAAACGGAACCACCCGGGCTGTTGATGTAGAGCGAGATGTCTTTGTCGGGATCGCTGGCCTCGAGGTGGATCAACTGGGCCACGATCAGGTTCGAGATCTCGTCGGTCACGGGAGTGCCGAGGAAAACGATCCTCTCGTCGAGCAAACGGCTGTAGATGTCGAAGGCGCGCTCCCCGCGGGAAGTCTGCTCTACGACCATAGGAACAAGTGGTGTCATGGCCCCTGTTTTTTCCTCTCTGGCTTGATGTCCTTTAAAACTGATGTTTTGGGTGGGCATCCGGCCGCGGAGTTGCAGTGATCCTGCCGCGAATCCGACCCCTCTTCCACGTCTTCTCGCGAGTCTAATCTGCCCCGCCCCCGCCCTGCCCGGACGTCCGCCTTCGGCTAGGACAAACGCTTACGGCTGCGTGACGCCGCGCAAATCATTCGTTATGGGATGCGTGCGTGCCTAAGTCAAGCGCCGCGCGATCCGCGCGCAGAGAGCTAGCTGCCCGGCGTCCAGAGCCCTTCGCCCTCGCCCGACTTTGCTCCCTCGGCCTCTTCCTTTTCGGGCGTCCAGATCGCGTCGCGAGCCTCTGCCTGCTCGATCGGGATCGGCTTCGAAGCTTCGACCAGATGGTCGATCGCTTTGCGTGACTTGAGTTCGGTAACAAGCTGATTGAGGCCACCGGCCTCGTGGATCAGCGCGAGCTGTTCCTCGGCTTTTTCGCGCCCCTCGCCCATGTCTTCGGCGATCGCGTCGATCATCTCGTCATCGGAGACGTCGAGGTCGAGCACCTCGATCAATTTGGCGATCACACTCTCGCGTCGGATCGTCAACTCGGCGTCGCCCTCGGCACTGTCGATGAACTCGTGCTCTGTCTTGCCCTGAGCCTGCAGGAACATCCGCGGGTCGATGCCGCGGCGCGCTAGCGAGGTCGCCAACTCCCGCCACAACTCATGCGCGCGGGAGTGGACGTGACCCTTCGGAATGTCGATCTTCGCCTGCTTGGCGACTGCGTCGACGACCGCCCAGCGGTACTCGCGGTCGACTTCTTCGAGCGACTGCGCCTGTATGCGGTTGAAAATCTCGGCCCGCAGCTCGTCGACAGTGTCGTAGCCGAGGTTCTCGGAGGCGAACTCGTCAGTGAGCTCGGCGAACTGTTTCTCCTGAACGGCGTTGATCTTCACCTTGAAGAGCGCGTCGGCACCGGCGAGATGCTCGGCGCCGTAATCGTCGGGGAACTTGACGTTGACGTCGATCTCGTCGCCGGCCTTGGCGCCGATGATCTGCTCCTCGAAGCCGGGAATGAACTGACCAGAGCCGATCTCGAGCACGTAGTCGCGACCCGCGCCACCCTCAAACTCTTCGCCGTCGACGCTGCCTGTGAAGTCGATGTCGGCGAAGTCGCCGGCCTGGACGGCGCGATCGACCGGTGCGAGTGTGGAAAAGCGGTCACGCATCGTCTGCAGCTCGCTCTCGACTGCACTCTCGTCGGGGTCGGGCTCGCGGCGGCCGACTTCAATGCCTTCGTACTCCGGCAACTCCGCGTCCGGGCGCACCGGTACTTCAAGTTCAAACTTCAGCGGCTCACCCTGTTTGTACTCGGGCATCGCTGAAAGCGACGGAGAGCCGATCGGTGCGATCTCTGCCGACTCAAGCGCGTCGGCGTACCAGCCGCCGACCGCCTCGTCGAAGGCGTGTTCAAAGACGGCCTCGTTGCCGAGCCGCTGCAGCGCGATCTCCGGCGGCACCTTGCCCTGACGGAATCCAGGGATCTTGACGTTCTCGGCCATGTGCTCGGCCGCGTGCTTTATGGAGTGTTCGACGAGGTCCGGCGAGACTTCAATCTCAAGCTTGGCCTTGGCCTCGGGAAGTTCAGTTGTAGAAACGGTTATGGGGGTCACGGCGGTGGACTTTATCGCTAATAGGCTGACGCCCAATGAACCTTCGAGACGCAACTGGGGCCAGAGGGCCTAAGCCATATCGGGCGCATCCGCTGCGTCGGGTTCGCGCGTTCTTCTTCACCGATCGCGTCGGGCACACAATCGCCTCGACTGCCGGGTTCACGCGAATAGTGCTGTGGTGGGCACGTGGGCGCGTTAAACGAATGCTGCGCGGCGGCGCCGTCTAGGCCGCACGCAGCCGGGACTTAGCCGCGGCGTTCTTGCGGCCTTCTTCGACCAATGTTTCGAGCACGTCGGCCAGCCCGTCGAGCGCGGTCGGGTCGGTCAGGTTCCCATCTGCGTCGTATGCCTCGTTGACTTTTGCCACTGCGAACTCCATGTCGACCACGCGTGCTCCAGCGATGCCAGCCGCCTTGCGTGTGTCGGCCTGTGCCCAAACGCCACCGAACTGGCCGGGGCTGGCGCTGATCGCCGCTACCGGCTTGCCGCGCAGTGCCGCGGCGGCGGTCGGGCGGGATGCCCAGTCGATTGCGTTCTTCAGCACGCCCGGGATCGAGCCGTTGTACTCGGGTGTGACGAAGAGGACCGCATCGGCGTCGGCGATCGCCGCGCGTAGATCGGCGACGACCGGGTGCTCGGCGCCGAGGACGTCGTCGTCTTCGTTGTAGTGAGGCAGTTCTGCGAGCTGGTTCCAGACCTCCAGCGACGCGTCGTCGGGCAGTGCCCGCGACGCGTCGCGGAGAAGGCGCGTGTTGTACGAATCGCGCCGCAGGCTGCCTGAGATTCCCAGGACTTTCATCGCCTTAGCCCTGGACCAGCTCCAGCTCGACTTCGACGTTCACGTCGTTGCCAAGCACTTCGTTGCCGTTGGGCAGTTGCATCTGCCAGTCGAGGCCGTACTGCGTGCGGTCGATCTGAGTGCTCAGTCGCACCGCGATGCTGGTCGAGCCGGCGAGGTTGGTAAACGGTTCGCCGATCGTGCCACGCACTGTGACCGGATTGGTCTCGCCGCGCACCGTCAGATCGCCGGACACGACGAGTTCGCCGTTCTCGACCGCGAACTCCTTCGAGACGAAATCGAGCGTCGGGTAACGCTCGGCATCGAAGAATTCGGCGGAAAGAATGTGACCGCGGAGCTGTTCATCCTCAATGCTGATGCTGTCGACCTTGACCGAACCCTTGATCTGGGCACCATCATCCCCGTAATCGAGCGATGCGTCGATGTCGCTGAAGCTGCCGCGATAGGTCGAAGCGCTGTTGTGCTCGACCTCGAACCGAACGGTCGAGTGCACCTTGTCGATACTCCATGAGCCTGCCGGCGCCTGAGCTTCCTGAACTTCTGACATTGCCTTCTCCTTGGGTGTCTTGCGGTAGGTGTCTTGCCGTCTTTCTGACCGCCGGGACCGACGATTCGCCGAATCCCCTGAATTCCAATCGGACTTAAGTCCGTTTAATGATTTATTGTAGCGGACTGCGGTCCGCTTGTGTTGGAGGGAGGTTAAGGTGCTCGGTAGCGCGACGCATGGCGCGGTGGCAGTTCTACGGGGCGACCACAGAGCGGAGATCTGCCGCCGCGCGCAGCAGTAGCCGCGGTTTCCTGACGCGACTAGTAACGGCGGTCACAACATTCCGGCCAGAACTACCCGAGGTGGAGTGGTTCTGATTCCAAGGTTCGTCCCCGTCGAGCCGCAGGGACGAACCTTGGAATCAGAACTCATCTGCCTGAGGTATTTACCGGGCGAGTGTTACGCGTGCCGTCACGACTCGCTGGGCAGTCGGGCGGCGCGCGCCTCGCCACTATCCTGCAGCGAACAAATTGACGAGGCGCTCGTAGCCGCCGGCGACGCGCTGATCGCCGATCTCGCGGATGCCGCGCCAGTAGTTGACGAGCTCGGCCGATAGTGCCGACAGCAATACATCAGCGAAATAGTCAGCGTCGAGATCGTGGTCGAGATCGAGCAAGAGTGCGCGAACGTGGGCGCGGTACGTCGCGTAGATCGGTCCTTGAAAGCGGGCCATCGGCGCGCCGGTCTGAGCGGCGAGGATTAGATCGCCATAGAGCTGCAGGCGATCGAGCACTCCGTGCCCGAAGGCGACGAGTCGATCAGTTGGTGCCGCGCCGGGACCGAGTGGCGGTTCACCACGGATCATTGACTCCTGGAACTCGCGTTCGCGAGCGTCGAGAATCGCGTACGCAAGTCCGCGCCGATCTCCGAAACGTCGGTAGAGCGTGCCCTTGCCGACGCCGGCGGCCTCGGCAACCGCGTCCATCGAAACGTTCTCGGTGCCGAGACGGGCGAATAACTCCTCGGCCGCAAGCAGTATCCGACGGCGGTTACGTTGCGCATCAATCCGCTCAGTCGGGGTGCCGTCGAGAACCGGCAAGTCGTTTAGGCCTGAGTGCTGATCGTCACAGTGGGACGTGTCAAGCGCGATCAGATCGCTCGCGCCGTCAGACTCGCGCTCGACAGCTGGATCGCTCTCAATCTCGGTGTCCATCTACCTGGACGATAGTCCGTTTGGCCGTGCCTGTCCACGTTGATGTGGCCCCGCAATGTCGTATTCACTTGCGGCCTCGGCGAATCGGCCGGTCATCGCGGTCCGCCGCGGGCGCCGATTGAAGTAGGCTTGGCAGCGGAGGATTTGCCGCGTGAAATCTGGAACAGTCGAGTCGAAAATGACTAACGGTCATGCAGCCGCTGGCGCTCCTCCCGGTGCCGGCGGCGCCGATCCGGGGACGCCGCGTCCAGGCGGATTCACTCAAACTCCGCCCGATCTGACCAACACGTTTGAGTCCGATCGCGTACTGCAGGAATATCTGCACGCGGCGATCGGGGACGACCAATACGGCGGCGTCAAATCGACACTGTCGGAGCTCGGTGAACTCGCGGCCAGTGACATGCGCTGGCTTGCACGCACCGCCGAGGCCAATCCGCCGCGACTGGTCCCCTACGACGCATGGGGCAACCGCGTCGACCGCATCGAAGTCTCGCCGGCGTGGACGGCGATGCACGAAATCCAAGCGCGCTTCGGCGTCTCAGCAATCCCCGCCGAACGTGAGTACGGCGAACATTCACGCCTCGTTCAGTTTGCCCTGTTGCATCTCTACGGACCGTCTTCAGCGATCTACAACTGTCCTGTTTCAATGACAGATGCCGCGGCACGCACGCTCAGCCTGCACGCCGGCCCCGAGTTGCGCGACCGCGTCGTGCCACGACTGATTTCGCGGGACGCCGGTGCCTGGACGTCGGGACAGTGGATGACCGAGCGACCCGGCGGGTCCGACGTCGGCCGAACCGAGACGGTTGCCCGACAAGGCGACGACGGGCGCTGGCGACTCGATGGTGTCAAGTGGTTTACGTCGGCAACGACCGCCGAGTGCGCGCTTGCGCTGGCGCGCCCCGAAGGTGCTGATGTCGGCAGCCGTGGGCTGGCACTGTTTCTTGTCGAGCGAACTGATCCAGTGACCGGCGACAACCAAGTCGGCCGCACGATCCTCGTCAATCGTTTGAAGGACAAGCTCGGCACCAAGGCGCTGCCGACGGCCGAGCTGACATTGCAGGGCGCGGTCGCCACTCCCGTGGGCGACACAACTCACGGCCTACGCAAGATCGCCGAAATGCTGACCGTCTGTCGCCTGCACAACTCGATGGCGGCGGCCGGCCTGATGCGCCGCGGCCAGCAACTCGCCGAGAGCTACGCCGCGGTGCGCGAAGCGTTCGGCGCCCCGCTTGCCGAACTACCGTTGCACGCCGAAACGCTGGCCGAAATGAACGCTCGGGCCGAGGCGACGTTCGCACTTACGTTTCACGCGATGAAGCTCTACGGCCGCGTCGAGAATGACACGGCGACCGAACTCGAACAGCGCGCCCTTCGCGCTCTCGTACCAGTGACCAAACTGTTCACAGCGAAGGAGGCCGTCTGGCACGCCAGCGAGACGCTCGAATGTTTTGGCGGTGCCGGATACGTCGAAGACACCGACCTGCCGGGGCTGCTGCGCGATGCGCAGGTGCTGCCGATCTGGGAGGGCACGACCAACGTCCTTAGTCTCGATCTGCTGCGCGCCGAAGCGAAGGACGGCGCCGTCAGCGCGCTGCTGACAGACATGGAAGAGCGCCTAGTGGTCGGCGGCGAGTCAAACACACCGGCCGGCGACGTCAGCTATTTCTGCGAAGAACTCGCTCGTGACGTAGTCGCCTGGCAGCACAGCGATCTCGCGGTCGTCCAGGCCGGGATGCGGCGCTTCGCGTTGCGGCTCGGCCGGGCCTACAGCGCGACCCTGCTGATCGAACATGCACGAACGCAGGCCGCCGCCGGCAACGACCGCCCGCAAGCAGCGGCAGAGCGCGCAGCCCGGCAGCTTGGCTAGGCGAATCTCGCCCCCACTCCCGCTGCTCGTCTTCGTCGTCGGCGCGGCGGCGCTCGGTCCGAACCGACCGACGTGATGTTGCTCGCTTCCGACCGGACGATCTCTGCCACGCGAATGGTCGGGACGGCACGAGCGGTTGATCCCCAGCTCGGGCCGTTGGCCGAGAACGAGGCCGCCCTGCTCGGCGAGGCCCTGACCGGTGGCGATGTCTACACAGATGACAAGTCGCCGGTCGAGTGGCTGATCGACCGTTCGATCGTCGAGTACGCGGCCGGTGGATAACGCAGCTTGACTCGCCCTGCGAATCGACCTATCGTTGAGTTCGAGCCTGGAACGCCCGGGAACCCACAATCGCGAGGATGTCGATGAAGACCGCACTCCGCCCGAGCCATGTCCGGCTGCCCAGCTTCATGCTTGCGTTCGCTGCTGCCCTGCTGCTGACAGCGGCGGCGGCCTGCGACGTCGCGGCCGCGACGTTCTGCGT